>NZ_JBFBAZ010000085.1:0-34669 GCF_040682475.1 Hamadaea sp. NPDC051192 | reverse complement strand
GCCGGGGAACTCGAATCTTGCCCCAAGATTCGACCCGGAACCCTGATCCAGCTCTCAAAAGCAGGTCAGCGCTCAAGAGCGAGAGCTCGAAGAGCCGTCAGAGGAGACCGGCTTCCTTGGCCGCCTTGAGCGACGGCTTGACCCGGTAGGTCGGGCCGACCTTCTCGGCGACGGCGTCGATGGTCTTCAGACCCTCGCCGGTGTTGAACACGACGGTCTCCTTGGCCGGGTCGAGGCGACCGCTCTTGACGAGCTTGACGAGGCAGGCCGTGGTCACGCCGCCGGCCGTTTCGGCGAACACGCCGGTGGTCCGGGCCAGCAGCTGGATGCCAGCGCGGATCTCCTCGTCGTCGGCGTACTCCATCCAGCCGCCCGTGCGGCGCACCGACTCCAGGGCGTACGGGCCGGCGGCGGGGTCGCCGATGTTCAGGGACTTCGCGATGCCGGTCGGCTTCTGCGGCTGGATCTCGTCGGTGTCATTGTGCAGGGCCAGCGCGATCGGGTTGCACCCGGCCGACTGCGCGCCGAAGACCGTCCAGCCCTCGGCGGGCGCCTCGACCAGGCCGATCTCGACCAGCTCCTCGAACGCCTTGTCGATCTTGGTCAGCAGCTCGCCGGAGGCCATCGGGATGACCACCTGTGCCGGGATCCGCCAGCCGAGCTGCTCGGCGACCTCGTAGCCCAGCGTCTTCGAGCCCTCGGCGTAGAACGGCCGGACGTTGACGTTGACGAACGCGGTGTCCTCGAACTCGTCGGTCTCGACCAGCTCCGAGCAGAGCCGGTTGACGTCGTCGTAGGAGCCCTCGATCGCGACCAGGTCGCCGCCGTAGACCGCCGTCGTGACGATCTTGCCGGGCTCCAGGTCGTGCGGCACGAACACCACCGACGGGACACCGGCCCGGGCGGCGTGCGCGGCGACCGAGTTCGCGAGATTGCCGGTCGACGCGCAGGCGTACCGCTGGAAGCCCAAAGCCTTCGCCGCGCTGAGCGCGACCGACACGACGCGGTCCTTGAACGAGTGGGTCGGGTTGGCGGAGTCGTCCTTGATCCACAGGCCGCCGGTGATGCCCAGCTCCGCGGCCAGCAGGTCCGCGCGCACGAGCGGCGTGAGACCGGGGTTCAGGGTCACCCGCGCGGCCTCGTCCTGACCCGCGGGCAGCAGGCCGGCATAGCGCCAGATGTTGTTCGGGCCCGCCTCGATCTGCTCGCGGGTCACCTGCTTCAAAGCTTCGCTGTCGTACGCGACTTCGAGCGGTCCGAAGCACTCGAAACAGGCGTGCTGAGCCGCGAGGGGGTAGGTGGCGCCGCAAGCGCGACAGACGAGGTTGCGGGCGGGCGAAGCCGTGCCAAGCACAGTCATGAGAACTTTCCTCTCATCTTCCCGGGTCAATCCGGACGGAGTTGGCACCTACCGCCGCAGCACCAAGGCCGGGCCAGGGGTTGCCGGAGCTTCATCGGGCCGTGTCCCTCTGCTCCTCTGGATGAGGTATTCGGTTGTGCAGCCAGTTAAGCAGAACCATGATCCCGGCTGCGACCAGGTTCCGAGAGGTGAGATGTGACTCTCACCTCTCGGGGAGCCTCTTGAGGAGCCTCGCGGGGAGCCTCTTGGCGAAATGGCTTTGCGCCCGGTACGCGGTCCGCTCATCATCGATGACCATGCACTCGGTCCACACGGTGACTCCGGCTCTCCTCCCGGACGTGCTCCTGCACGTCGCGGTGGTCCGCCCGGTCTTCGTCTGGGGCGCTCCCGGCATCGGGAAGAGCTCGCTGGTCCGGCAGTTCGCCGAGTCGCTCGGGCTACCGTGCGTCACGCTGGTCGGTACGCAGCTGGCCGCCGAGGACCTCATCGGCGTACCGGAGCTGCGGGACGGGCGGAGCCGCTTCGCCCCGCCGGAGTCGATCGCCGGGGACGAGCCGTACTGCCTGTTCCTGGACGAGCTGAACGCGTCCAGCCCCGAGGTGCAGAAGGCGTTCTACTCGCTCATCCTCGACCGCCGCATCGGCGCGTACGAACTGCCGGCGGGTTCGATCGTGATCGGGGCGGGCAACCGCGCGACCGACAACGCACTCGCCCGGCCGATGGCGTCCGCCTTGGTGAACCGGCTTATCCACATCCATCTGCGGGCTTCGGCGTCGGACTGGATCGGCTGGGCCGCCTCGGCCGGCATCCATGCCTGGGTGCTCGACTATCTGACCCAGCGCCCGGATCATCTGTGGAACGAGCCACCGAAGACCGAGGAGCCGTTCTCGACCCCGCGCGCCTGGCACATGCTGTCCGACGCGCTGCACTCGTACGGCGAGGAGATCTCGGCGGACACGCTGCGGCTACTCGCCGCCGGGACGCTGACCCAGCAGCACGCCGCCGCCTTCGGCGCGTACGTGAAGACGCTGCGAAACCGCTATGGCCTCGACGCGATCGTTCGCGGCGACGTCTCGTGGCCGCGCGCCGCGACCGATCGCGACCTGCTGTACTTCTTCGCCGAGGCGTTCCGGGTCCGGCTGATCAAGGATCTTCCGGCCGGGCGGGAGCACGCGAGCAAGGCGGTACGCGAGTTCGCCCTGCGCGCCAAGGCGCTGCTGGTCGAGCTGGCCGAGATCTCCCTGGAGTGTGCGCAGCTCGTCGTGGCGGCCGACGACGAGGGCAAGCCGGTGCTGCCCGCCTGGTTCCTCGTCGAGGTCGCCCGGGATCTGCCGCGCCTGGTCGCGGCCCGCGCCTGATGGCTCGCCGGCGAGCGGCCGACCGCGTCGACCCCCGGGAGGAGTCGTTCCTCGCGGGCGTCCGGCTGTTTCGGGGCCAGGCCGTCTTCGAAGCAATGAACCACGGCCGTCCCCGATCGGTGCTCGTCGAGTACGCCGAGGACGCCGAGCTGTCCCGAGCGCGAGGCTTCGCCGCCGTACGCGACGACGGGCACATCGTGGCCAACCGGTACGCCGATCTGACCCCGGACGAGTGGCTGTGGGTGCTGACGCATTGCGCACTGCACCTCGGGTTCGGGCACACCGCGAGCGGGCGTACGCCGTCCCCGGCCGAACAGACCGCCGCCTGTCTCGTGGTCGCTCGGTTCCAGACACAGCTCCGGCTTGGCACGCCGCCGATCGACATCCCGACTCCGCTGCCGGCCGCGGACGAGCATGCGCTGGCCGAGCGGTGGCGCTTCGACGGCGTACCGGAGGGCTTCCGGGTGCTGGGGACGGGCGGCGAGAGCAGCGACATCCGGCCGCTCAGGGCGTACACACCACCGCGGCAGGCAGTCGGCATCCCGTCGCTGACCTGGCCCGAGTTGTTCGCGGTCGGGCTGGCGAGCGCGGCCACGGCGGCCGTCGAGGGGGCTGGTTCGGCGTATCGGCCGGCGGCGGCGATCGATCTGAACAGCCCGTGGGAGCAGGCCCGTCGCTGGTTCGTCTCGGCCTATCCGTTGCTCGGCGCACTGGCGGCCGGCTTTCGCGTCGTCGGCGATGTCGAGCTGACCCGAGCCTGGAACATCTCCATCGCCGCGGTGGACGCGGGGGCCGGCGAGATCTACGTCAACCCGCTGGTCACGCTACCCGAGGCGCAGTGCCGCTTCGTGCTCGCCCACGAGATGCTGCACGCGGCCCTGCGGCATGGCGAACGGGTCGGCAGCCGTGACGCGTACCTGTGGAACGTCGCGACCGACTTCGTGATCAACGGCTGGCTGGTCGAGATGGGCGTGGGCGAGCTGCCACCGGACTGCCTCTACGACCCGGCGCTCAAGGGCTGGTCCAGCGAGCAGGTCTACGACGAGATCACGAAGAACCTGCGGCGCTACCGGAAGCTGGCGACCTTGCGGGGCAGCGGTCTCGGCGACATGCTCGACCGGCCGCTTCCCGGTGCCGGGGAGGCGACTCGGGCCGCCGACCTCGACGACTTCTATCGCCGGGCGCTCACCTCTGGGCTGGAGTACCACGAGCAGAACGGCCGGGGTTGGCTGCCCGCCGGTCTGGTCGCGGAGATCCGCGTCCTCGACGCTCCAGCTCCGCCATGGGACGTGCGCCTGGCCCAGTGGTTCGATCACTACTTCACGCCCATGGAGCGCACCCGCTCGTACGCCCGCCCGTCCCGCCGCCAGGCGTCCACCCCGGACATCCCGCGACCTGGCTGGCACCGGCCCGAGCAGACCGAACGCAAGCGCACCTTCGGCGTCGTCCTCGACACCTCGGGTTCGATGCCGGCCACCCTGATGGGCAAGGCGCTCGGTGCCATCGCCTCGTTCGCGCTCGCTCGCGACGTCCCGGCGGCCCGCGTGGTCTTCTGCGACGCCGCCGCCTACGACGCGGGTTACCTGCCGGTCGAGGAGATCGCGGGCCGCGTACGCGTCCGCGGCCGGGGCGGCACCGAGTTGCAGCCCGCCATCCGGCTGCTGGAACGGGCCGCCGACTTCCCCGACGACGGCCCGATCCTGATCATCACCGACGGCCAGTGCGACGTCCTCCGCGTACGCCGTTCGCACGCGTACCTGATGCCGACCGGCGCCCGGTTGCCCTTCACCCCGCGCGGCGAGGTCTTCCCGCTGCGCTGAGCGGCCCGATTAAGGTGAGCGGCCCGGTTACGAGGTGACGTCCTTCCGGAGGAAGCGGACCCAGGCGGCGATCCAGAAGATCGCGGCGTACGCCACCGCCGAGATCGCGCCCTTGACGACGTCGTCCACCTGCACCGGCGTCGTCAGCAGGCCCAGGTACGCCTGGCTGTAGTGGGTCGGCAGCAGGTTCCGGATGACGCCGAGCGCCGTGATCTGGTTCAGGATGCTGGACACGATGTAGAGCAGCACCGCACCGCCGACCGCGCCGAGCGGGGCGTCGGTGAGCGTCGAGAGCAGGAACGCCAGCCCGGCCACGACCAGCAGGGAGAGCCCCAGGTAGCCGGTGACGGCGAGCAGCCGGACGAGGCCTTCGCCGGCGGGGATGTCGGCCGCGAGGCCGGAGCGCAGCGGGTGCCAGCCGTAGCGCAGGGTGCCGACGGCGAGCGCGGTGCCGAGCAGGGTCAGCATGGCCACCGCGCAGTAGCCGAGGGCGACGGTCAGCTTCACGCCCAGCAGCCGCGCCCGGGGAACCGGGATCGCCAGCAGATAGCGCAGGCTCCCCCAGCTCGCCTCGCTGGCGACGGTGTCGCCGCAGAACAGGGCGACCACGACGACCAGCAGGAAGCTGGAGCTGACGAAGAGCGTGAACAGCGCGAAGTTGAGCCCGCCCGCGGTCGCGACGTCGACGAGGGCGGAGAACTGGCCCCGGCCGCCGGACTCGTCGTCGTCGGACGAGCCGAGTTGGAAGGCGACCAGCAGGATCAGCGGGAGCAGGACCATGAAGCCCAGCGCCAACTGCGTACGCCGGCGGCGCCATTGCCGACGCCATTCCGAGGCGACGGTCAGCGTGCGGTGCGCGCGGTAGCCCTCGGCCGCGCCCTGAACGGTGAGGGTGCTCATCGGTCTCCACTTCCTGCCGTCGAGTCGCCGACCAGGGCGAGGAACGCGTCTTCGAGCCGCCGTCGCGGGGTCACCCGGTCGACGCCGACCCCGGCCCGGACCAGGGCGGCGACCGCTTCGCTGCGGGGCACCCCGCCCAGATCGGCGACGAGCGTGCGGTCGCCGTCGACGGCGTACCCGGCGACGCCGTCCACCCGGTCGAGCACCTTCTGCGCCAGATCGAGGTCGTTCACCTCGAACAGCGTGGTCGGGGTGTCGCCGACGATCTCGTCCACCCGGCCCGAGGCCACGACCCGGCCCTTGTGAACGACGACGGCGTGCGTGCAGGTCTGCTCGACTTCGGCCAGCAGGTGGCTGGAGACCAGCACGGCCCGGCCGTCGACCGCGTACCGCTGGAGGACGCGGCGCATCTCGGCGATCTGGGGCGGGTCGAGGCCGTCGGTCGGCTCGTCCAGCACGAGCAGTTCGGGCAGGCCCAGCATGGCTTGAGCGACGGCCAGCCGCTGTTTCATGCCGTGCGAGTACGTCTTCACCCGCCGGTGGATGGCGTCTCCGAGCCCGGCGATCGCCAGCGCCTCGGTGAACTGCGCGTCCTCCCAGGGCCGTCCGGTCGCCCGCCAGTACGCGCGCAGGTTCTGCTCACCGGTGAGGTGGGGCAGGAAGCCCGGCCCTTCGACGAGCGCCCCGATCCTTGAGAGCACCGGCGCGCCCGGGGCCAGCTTGTGCCCGAAGATCAACACGTCGCCGGCGGTCGCCTGGGTGAGCCCCATGAGCACGCGGAGGCTGGTCGTCTTCCCGGCGCCGTTCGGGCCGAGGAGACCGACGACCTGACCCCGTTCGACGGTGAAGCTGATCTCGTCGACCGCCACGAACTTCCCGTACGTCTTCCGCAGTCCCTTGACCGATAGCGGCGTCTCGGCGTACTCCTCGGTGATCTTCTGTTCTTTGCGACGACCGCGGATCCGCGCGATGACCACGGCTGCGAGCACCCCGATGAGCAGCGCCGCGACCAGGCCGGCGAGGACCCAGACCCAGAGCGCCTCGGAGGTCTGGATCGGCGTGCCGTTCACGGTCGGCAGCGTGAGCTGGGCGGCGGCCAGATCCACCGAGTAGGTGACGGGGTCGACCGGCCCGAGGTACGCCTGGTCCGCGGTCGCGATGACGAGCCGCAGCCGGTTGCCGTCCTCGACGCGATGCACGATGCCGGGCAGCGTGACCTCGACCGGCTGGGCCGTGTCGAGCGACGCCGGCAGTCCGGTGAGCTTGAGCGGCGTGAGCAGCCCGTTGTCCAACGTGGCCGTGCCGTCCGGAGCGACGTCGTAGAGCTTGACGAAGATCGTCGCCTCGCCGGTCGGCGAGGCCACCTTGATCCGGACCTTGGGCGAGCCGACGACGGTCAGCCCGCCGCTGATCGGCTCGGTGTCGAACCGGGCGTGCTGGCCGGGCAGGTCGGTGGCGAGGCTGCTGAGCAGCGACGCGGCCGCGCCCGTGCCGGGCAGCGAGGACACCGCCGCGGGCGAGCCGTTCGGCGGGCTGGCGATCTCCTGGGCCCGGCCGCTCAGCTCGACCGTGGTCGTCGCGTCGCCCCCCATCCCCGGGTACGCGTCCACGGAGTAGCCGGTGGCGAGCCGTCCCCGTTCGACGGCGTCGAGCCCGGTGACCCGGGAGTAGGTGAAACTCGTCGACGGGGCGTCGCCGTCGCCGCGTACGTAATGGTCGAGCCATTGCAGCATCAGGAACTTGACCCGGTCCTGATCGGACTGCGCGCCGTCGCCGCCGTCGTGACCGCCGGTGAACCAGGCCACGCGTACGGGAGCGTTGGTGATGCCGTGCGCGTTCGCGTCCGCTTCGGACAACGGGAAGAGCGTGTCCGCCTCGCCCTGGACCAGCAGGGTCGGCGCCTTGATCCGGTTGAGCACCCCGGCCGGGCTGCGCTCGCCCAGCAGCGCCTTGGTCTGATCGTCGAGCACACCGGTCGTCGCGAGCTTGAGGTACGCCGCGCACACGTCGGCCGCCCACCGTCCACAAGCGGGATCGCCCGCCCCGGCGCCCTTGGCCGGCGCGCCCATGGCGGAAGCGCCGCCGGCGAAGAAGACGCCCGCCCAGGCCTGCTTGAACACGCCGTTCGGCACGAGCGCAGTGCTCAGGTCGTTCCAGGTGATCATCGGCACGATCGCGTCCACCCGCTGGTCGTACGCCGCGAGCAGGAGGGCGAGGCCACCGCCGTAGGAGCCGCCGACCACGCCGACCTTGGGATCTCCCGTGCCGTCGAGTTCGATGTCCGTCCGCGCGGCCAGCCAGTCCAGCAGCAGCTGGGCGTCCTTGATCTCGTACTGCGGGGCGTCCAGGTGGATGTGCCCGGTGCTGCGCCCGAACCCGCGCGCGGAATAGGTGAGGACCGCGTACCCGCGATCGGCGAGATCCTTGGCGTCCTGGGCGACCGACAGCTTCGTTCCGCCGAAGCCGTGCGCCAGCAGCACCGCGGGATGCTTGCTCTTGCCGTCGCTGGGGAGATACAGCGTGGTGTCGAGGACGGCGGGATCGTCGCCCTGCGCGCCCGGCACCATCGTCTCCACCGTCTGGTACGCCGCCTGAGCGGGTTGGGCCGCGATCGCGACCGCCGCGACGGCTAGGCCGATCGCGGCTACGACGCCGACAAGGCGCCGGGAGATGCTGCGCATGAGGCCAACCGTAAGGGTGGGTCGGCACACCGGCATCGGGGTTCCCCCCGATGCCCCGCCGCGTCGCTTCGATGGCGGTTCCCGGCAGATCAGGGATATGCATGCGATCTTGGGCCTCGGAAGCATGCATATCCCTGATCTGCCGCCTAACTCAGGCGGCGACACCTCCAGCAGCGACGAGGTCGGCAGCGGGAACGGGAGCGGCGGGAGCGTGTGCGCGGGCGCGACGCGGCAGGAAGAAGCCGAGGACGAAGGCCAGCCCGATCAGCCCGAGGGTGATCAGAGTGACCGTCTTCGACGCGGCCACGAAGGTCGCCGGGTCGAAGCGCGTACCGATCGTGCCGAAGAAGACGGTGCCCAGCACGGCCACGCCCAGCGACGCGCCCAGCTGCTGAAGCGACTCCAGCATCCCGGAGGCCGAGCCGACCTCGTGATCGGCGACGCCGGCCATGATGATGTCGAACAGCGGCACGAAGATCATGCCCATGCCGACCCCGTAGACGAGCAGCGGCAACGCCAGATCGCCGCCGTCGACACCCACACCGGCCCGCGCGAAGACGGCGTACACCCAGGTCAGTCCGGCCGCGATGAGCGCCAGCCCGAGGTGCAGGACGTGCCGGCCGAGCTTGGCCATCGTCCCGGCGGCGAACCCGGTGCCGACGAACGCGCCGACCGCCCAGGTCGCCATGGTCAGGCTGGCCTTGACCGGGCTGTAGCCCAGTCCGAGCTGCAGGAACAGGCCGATCGCGAGGGACAGCCCGACGACCGCGCCGAAGAAGACGATCACGAAGAGGACACCGGTCGAGTAGGACCGCTTGCTGAAGACGCTCAGTTCGACGAGCGGCGTGCGGCCGGTCCGCTTCCGGCGTACCTGGCTCACGACGAACACTCCGAGCACGGCCACCGACGCGGCCAGCAGGGCGAAGAGCCACGCGGGCCAGCCCAGCTCGCGGCCCTGCACCAGCGGGTAGACCAGCATCAGCATTCCGGCCCCGGCCAGCACCGCGCCACCCATGTCCAAGCGAAGGGTACGCGCAGCGGGGCTGACGCCGACGGGAAGTGCTTTCGCCCCGGCCAGCAGCGCGAAGAGCCCGATCGGGAGGTTGACGGCGAAGACCGCGCGCCATCCGGTGCCGAACAGGTCGGCGTCGACGAGCAGGCCGGCCACGATCGGGCCGAGGATCGTGGACAGGCCGATGATCGGGCCGAACGCGCCGAACGCCTTGCCGATCTCCTGCGGCGGGAAGAGGTCCCGGATGAGCCCGAAGCCCTGCGGGATCATGACCGCGCCGAACAGCCCCTGCAGTACGCGCGCGCCGATCAACGCCTCGGGCGACCAGGCGGCTGCGCAGGCCAGCGAGGCGACGACGAAGCCGACCACGCCGATCATGAGCATCCGGCGGCGGCCGAACATGTCGCCGAGCCGCCCGCCGGTGAGCAGCCCGACCGCCAACGCCAAGGTGTAGGACGCGGCGATCCACTGCAGGCTGGCGTACGAGCCGCCGAGGTCGGCCCGGATGGCCGGGGCCGCCACCGTGACCACCGTCGAGTCGAGCAGGTTCATGATCGTCGCGGCGAGGATGGCGAAGAGGCCGAGCCACTTGTGATTTCTCATGTCGCTGACTCTGCCAAGCCAATAGGAACACCCCGTTCCTAATACTCCGGCAGAATGACGGACATGTTGGAGACCTCCGCCCGCCTGCTTCGTCTGCTCTCCCTCCTCCAGACCCCGCGCGAATGGAGCGGCACCGAGCTGGCCGACCGCCTCGAGGTGAGCACCCGGACCGTCCGCAACGACGTCGACCGGCTGCGCTCCCTCGGCTATCCCGTAAACGCCACCCGGGGCGCGATCGGCGGCTACCGGCTCGGGGCAGGCGCCAACCTGCCGCCGTTGCTCCTCGACGACGAGGACGCGGTGGCCGTGGCGGTCGGGCTGCGTACGGCGGCCACCGGTTCGGTCGCCGGGATCGAGGAGACCGCGCTCCGGGCGCTGGCCAAGCTGGAACAGGTGCTGCCGAGCCGGTTGCGCCGTCGCGTCAACACGTTGCAGAGCTACACCGTGGCGGTCGGGCCGGACCAGCCCGGTCCCCGGGTCGACGCGGCCGTGCTGACCGCGATCGCGAACGCCGCCCGCGACCACGAACGCCTGCGCTTCGACTACCGGTCGCACGACACCTCGGTCAGCCGCCGCGACGTCGAGCCCTATCGCCTCGTGACCTGGGGTCGCCGCTGGTACCTGGTCGCCTGGGACGTCGAGCGGCAGGACTGGCGTACCTTCCGGGTGGATCGGATGGAGCCGAAGATCCCGACCGGTCCACGCTTCGCTCCCCGGCCGCTGCCGGCCGAGGATCTGGCGGCGTACGTGTCACGCGGCGTCGGCTCGGCGACGTGGCGGTTCACCGCCCGGATCATCGTCCACGCCTCGGCCGAGGTGGTCGCCGAGCGGCTGCCCGCCATGCTGGGCCCGGTCGAGGCGGTCGACGACGAGCGCAGCGCGATCACGCTCGGCGCGGACAACGTGGAGATGATGGCGGTCTGGCTCGGCGCGATCGGCCACGACTTCACCGTGGTGGACTCCCCCGAGCTCGTCGAGGAGCTGCGCAAGGTGGCCGATCGCTACCAACGCGCCGCCGGGTGAGGCGAGCCGGTTCAGGCCCGGCTGCGCGCGCGGCTCATGCGCAGCCGCCGCAGCCGGTTGACCAGCACCGCGTCGTACGCCAACGCCTGCGGATCGTCCAGGAGCTTGTTGAGCTGCTGGTAGTAGCGGGTCGCGCTGACCTCGAAGGTCTCCCGGATGGCCTGTTCCTTGGCCCCGGCGTGCTTCCACCACTGCCGTTCGAAGGCCAGCATCGCCTGATCCCGTTCGGACAGCGTGACGCGCTGCGTCGGGATCGGACGTGCGGGCAGGTCTGAGTCGAGGAAGTCGTCGGACTCCTCGACAGTTGGTGACGACTCTTCACGTTGGGTGGGGATCAGGGCAGACTGCTGGTCAACGTCCAGTTCTGCCATCTATCGACCTCCGCCGTTGTCCTGAGCACGTTCGCCCAGTCTAACGGGGAAATCAAGCGACGTCGCGGGTGCGGATTTGCCACATGGCCAAGCCCACCAAGGCAACCAGCCCGGCCCCGAAGATGGAGCCCGCCTTCTGCCAGGTGAGCACCAGGGTCGCCGGCTGGCAGATTCCGGTGTCGTAGACGCAGCTGTTCTGGTCGTAGAGCGTGACCGAGCCGTCCATCCAGGCCTGGAGGTAGTTGCCCACGAAGAACAGTTCCGGGTAGCGGACCTTCGCCATGAACAGCAGAATCGTGAGCCCGAACTGGGTGACGACGATCAGGGCGATCAGCACGCCCATCGCGACCGCCGTACGCCGCCCGAGCGAGGCCAGCACGAAGCCGAAGATCGCCCCGGCCGCCACGACCCCAAGCCCGCGCAGTCCGGTGAGGCCGAAGGACTGCCAGGTGCCCGACGTCATCCCGGCCGTGGTGCCGCGATAGACCGCGGTGACCCACATCGCCGCCGTCCACAGTGCTCCGACGACGATCGCCCACCCGATCAGCGAGGCGACCAGCACACCCAGCTTCGTGCCGAGGACGCGTACGCGGCGGGGCTGCCAGGTCAGCAGGTTCATCATGCTGCCGCTGCTCCACTCGGCGCCGATCGAGGAGGCTCCGATGACGAGCGCGACGAAGGCGAGGATCATCGCCCAGACCATGATCATCTCGCGGAACGACGACTTGAAGTCGAACGTGCTCGGCATGTAGTACTCGGCCCGGAAGTCCTCGGGACGCGGACCCTGGCAGGCGCCTTCAGGCGCTCGACCGGCCTTGACGTCCTCCTCGCACATCTGCTTGAAGCGGTCGTTCCAGTCCTTTTCGTTCTGCTCGAAGTCGTGCTGCGCCTGGGCTGCCGCGCTCGCCCGGGTCGCGTCGCTCACCTTCTGGTTGGAGAACCAGGTACCCGTCGCGATCAGGCCGAGGATGAGCAGGCCGACCACGAGCATGACCTGGGTGACGCGCCGCTTGTGCAGGCGGCGGCGCTCGGCGCGGACGAGACTCATGCGGTCACCTCAGAGACGGGAGCGACGACGGACTGGTCCACCTGCCGGTGCTGACCGGTGACCGGGGCGGTGCCGGTGAGCTGGAGGAAGACGCTCTCCAGGTCGGCCACCACCGGGGACAGCTCACTGACGAACAGGTCCCGGGCGGCGAGCGTACGGGTGATCTCGGCGGGCTTGGCGATCCCGGCGACCAGCAGATGATCGGGGTGGGCCGTGACCCGTCCACCGGCCTCGGTCAACGCCGCGCCAGCCGTCGCGAGATCAGCCGGCGACTCCAGGCGTACCAACACCTGACCGGTGGAATGCGCGGCCAGGACCTGCGCCACGGAGCCGGCGGTGACGCGGCGGCCGCGCGAGATGATGGTGACGCTGTCGCAGATCTGTTCGACCTCGTTGAGGATGTGACTGGACAGGACCACGGTCATGCCGCCCGCGGCGAGCCCACGCATGAGGTCGCGCATCTCGCGGATGCCGCCGGGGTCGAGGCCGTTGGCCGGCTCGTCGAGGATGAGCAGGCGCGGCTGCTTGAGCAGCGCGGACGCCACCGCGAGCCGCTGCTTCATGCCCAACGAGTACGCCTTGACCTTGTCCTTGGCACGGTCACGCAGCCCGACGAGTTCCAGGACTTCGTCCACTCTGGTCTGCGGCACGTTCCCGGCGTCGGCGAGCAGGCTGAGCGTGTCGCGCGCGGAGAAGTGCCCGAAGAACTGCGGGCTCTCGACGATGGCTCCGACCTCGCCGATCACGGCGGGCAGGTGGTCGGGCACCGGGCGGCCGAGGACGCGCATCTCGCCGCCGTTGGCCTTGATCAGGCCGAGCAGGGTACGCAGCGTCGTCGTCTTCCCGGAACCGTTGGGGCCGAGGAAGCCGTGCACCTCACCGGCCTCGACCACCATGTCGAAGCCGTCCAGGGCGGTACGCGATCCGCCGAACAGCCCACGGTAGGTCTTGTGAAGCCCGTGAATCTCGAGTACGGGAGCCATGCGGGGACAGTACAGCGCATTCCGAGCTACCGCTGACCCTCGTCACCCACCCGGCGTTTCCCCGCAGAACCGGCAGGTCAGGCGACGATGACGGTGAGGCCGGCGTGCCGGAAGCCCTCGATCAGGTCGGGGTTGGCGCTGGAGTCGGTGACCAGCGTTTCGATCCGGTCGACCGAGCAGATCCGGGCGAACGCGTGCCCGCCGAGCTTCGAGGAGTCGGCGATGATGACGACCCGTTTGGCCCGCGCCACCATCAGGGAGTTCATCGCGGCCTCGCCCTCGTGGTGGGCGGCCGCGCCGAGCGTGACGTCGAGCGCGTCCACCCCGAGCAGGGCGACGTCGAGGGTGACCTCGCGCAGGATGCCGCCGCCGAGCGGGCCGACCAGCTCGAACGACTGCGGGCGGACGACACCGCCGGTGACCACGATCTTCATCCGGGACCGGACGAGCAGTTCGTTGGCGATGTTCAGCGCGTTGGTGACGACGGTCAGCTGCGCGTCGTCCGCGCCCGACGCCAGATCGGGGCGTACGGCCAGCGCCCGGGCCACTTCGGTGGTGGTGGTGCCGCCGTTGAGGCCGACGACCATCCCCGGGCTGACCAGCGCGGCGGCGGCCGCGCCGATGCGCTGCTTCTCCTCGGAGTGCTTGGCCGTCTTGTAGCGCAGCGGCAGGTCGTACGAGACGCCGTTGGCCACCGCGCCGCCCCGCGTACGCGTGATCATCTGCTGCTGGGCGAGCTGGTCGAAGTCGCGCCGGATGGTCGCCTGGGAGACGTCGAGGCGCTCGGCCGCCTCCTCGACCGTGACCCGGCCGGTGTCGGTCAGCAGCTCCAGCAGGGAGTTCCACCGCGCATAGCGGTCCACCGGTCGCCTCCTGCGCGTTTGGTGAGTAGTTTCGTGCACACTAATGCTCGATAACCCCGGATGCAAAGCGTGGACCTGCGCGAAGTCCGGTGCGGCTTGCGGGTGGTTGGCCGCCTCGCGCACAATGTCGCTCGAAACATCGCTGTAACGAGCTGATTTGAGCAAAGGTGGGTTCATGGCGTACGTCGATGAGGAGATCGCCAGTCAGCCGACGTCCTGGCGACGGGCGATCGAGCTGGCCGACGAGGCGGCCGGCGCGCTGCCCCGTCCGGGCGAACGGGTGGCCGTCGTCGGCTGCGGCACCTCCTGGTTCATGGCGATGGCGTACGCCGGCCTCCGGGAGGCAGCCGGACTCGGCGAGACCGACGCCTTCGCCGGTTCGGAGTTCCCGCTGAACCGCCCGTACGACCGGATCGTGGCGATCACCCGCTCCGGGACGACGACCGAGGTGCTCGACCTCATCGCCGCCACCTCGATCCCCACCACGGCGATCATCGGCGACCCGGACTCGCCGGCGGTGACGGCCGCCGACGAGACCGTCCTGCTCCCCTGGGCGGATGAGAAGTCGGTGGTGCAGACGCGGTTCGCGACCAGCGCTCTCGCGCTGTTCCGCGCTCATCTCGGCGAAGACCTCAGCGGTGCGATCGCCGACGCCGAGCAGACCGTGACCGCCGAGCTGCCGCTCGACCCGGCCGCCACCGAGCAGGTGACCTTCGTCGGCCGCGGCTGGACCGTCGGCCTGGCGCAGGAGGCCGCCCTGAAGTGCCGGGAGGCCGCCGCGTTCTGGACCGAGGCGTACCCGGCGATGGACTTCCGGCACGGCCCGATCTCGATCTCCACCCCCGGCCGGGCTGTCTGGGCGTTCGGCGAGGTGCCGGCCGGCCTGGACGCCGACGTCGCCCGGACCGGCGCGACCTTCGTGAACGCCGCCGGCCGCGACCCGATGGCCGACCTGATCCTGGCTCAGCGCTTCGCCGTCGCGCTCGCCCGGCACAAGGGACTGGACCCCGACACTCCCCGGAACCTCACCCGATCGGTGATCCTGGAACCGTGAGCGAGAACTACAGCGGGATGCCGGAGCCGATCGGCCGGGCCGACGCCGAAGCGCAGGTCGTCATCGCCGTCGACGTCGGCGGCACCGGCATCAAATGCGCCCTGGTCACCCCCGACCACCAGGTCGTGCACTCGGAACGGCACACGACCGGCGCCGAGCGCGGCGCGGAGGCGGTCGTCGAGACGATCTTGAGCATCGTCGAAGGGCTGGCCGCCAAGGCGGTCGCCGACGACCTCGTCCCGGTGGCGGTCGGCATCTGCATCCCCGGCGTCGTCGACGAGGCCGAGGGCGTCATCCGGTACGCCGCGAACACCGGCGGCATGCGGAACGTGCCGCTGCGCGACCTCGCGACCGCCCGCGTCGGACTGCCCGTACGCGTCGGGCACGACGTGCGTACGGGTGGACTGGCGGAGGCGACGCTGGGCGCCGGCGCCGGTTACGACCAGGTGCTCTTCATCCCCATCGGCACCGGGATCGCAGCGGCGCACATCGTCGGCGGCAAGGTGCTGGCGGGCGGCCACTGGGGCGCGGGCGAGATCGGGCACATCATCGTCCGGCCGGGCGGCCCGGTCTGCGGCTGCGGCCAGCGGGGCTGCCTCGAAGCCATCGCCTCCGCCTCGGCGGTCGGACGGCGGTACTCCGAACGCGTCGGTGTGACGGCGTCGGCCCGCGAGGTCGCCTCGCAAGCGGCCGCCGGGGATCCCGTCGCGGCCGAGGTGTGGGCCGAGACGGTGGACGCACTCGCGGACGCGCTGCTCACCGCGCAGGCCCTGTATGACCCGTCGCAGGTCATCATCGGCGGCGGCCTGGCGGAGGCCGGCGAGCAATTACTCAGCCCACTCCGGCAGGCGTTGCGCGACCGGATCGCGTTCTTCACCGAGCCCGAGATCGTCCGGGCGCAGCTCGGCGACGAGGCGGGCTGTCTCGGCGCGGCCCTGCTCGCGCTGACCGTCGCCGAGTTCGACCACCCCACCGACCCCGCGGTGCTGACCCCTCTGGAGGCCGAGCTGTGACCCGGTTGAGCGGCAAGATCGTCACACCTTCCGGCATCGTCACCGGCTCGCTGAGCGTCGAGGACGGCCGCATCGCCGCCATCACGCCCGGCAAGGCGGACACCGAGCAGTGGATCGTCCCGGGTTTCGTGGACATCCACACGCACGGCGGCGGTGGGCACACCTTCACCACCGGTGACGCCGACGCCGCCCGCGAGGTGGCCGCCTTCCACCGCGGGCACGGCACCACCACGGTGCTCGCCAGCCTCGTCAGCAGCCCGTTCGAGCTGATGCGGGACGCGACCGTGGCGTACCGGCCGCTGGTCGAGGAGGGCGTCCTCGGCGGCATCCACTTCGAAGGGCCGTACCTGGCCGAGCTGCGGTGCGGGGCGCAGAATCCGGCGTACCTGCGGGATCCGTCGACCGCCGAGATCACCGAGCTGATCAAGCTGGGCGAGGGCGCGGTCCGGATGATGACGATCGCACCCGAGCGCGCCGGCGCCCTCGACGCCATCGAGCTGCTGGCTGCCGAGGGGGTCGTGGCCGCGATCGGGCACACCGACGCCTCCTACGAGCAGGCGCTCGCCGGGATCGCCGCCGGAGCCACCGTCGCCACCCACCTGTTCAATGGCATGCGGCCCATCCACCACCGCGAACCCGGACCGATCCTGGCCCTGCTCGGCGCGCCGCAGATCGCGGTGGAACTCGTCGCCGACGGCTTCCACCTGCACGACGGGACGCTCGCCTTCGCCGCTCGTTCGGCCGGTCCAGATCGGACCCTGCTGGTCACCGACGCGATGGCCGCGGCGGGCATGCCCGACGGCGAGTACGAACTCGGCGGCCAGGCGGTCGTCGTCGCCGGTCGCCTCGCGCGCCTCGCGCGCGACGGGTCCATCGCCGGATCCACGCTCACCATGGACGCGGCCTTCCGCCAGGCCGTGGGCGCCGGTCTCACGATCTCCGACGTGGTACGCGCGACGAGCACGACCCCCGCGGCCGTCCTCGGCCTGGACGGCGACCGGGGTTCGCTGGAGGTCGGCAAACGCGCCGACGTCGTCACGCTCTCCCCGTCCTTCGAGGTGACCTCGGTGGTGACCGCGTGAGTGTCGTCTCTACTGAGGAGTTGGTGATCGCATGAGCGTCGTCTCTACTGCGGAGTTGGTGGCCGGAGCAGCGGCGAACGGCACCGGGGTGGCCGCGTTCAACGTGATCACCCTGGAGCACGCCGAGGCGATCGTCGCCGGGGCTGAGGCCGCGGGCCGGCCGGTGATCCTCCAGATCAGCGAGAACGCCGTGAAGTTCCACCACGGCCGGCTCGGCCCGATCGCCGCCGCGACGCTCGCGGTCGCCCGGGACGCGACGGTGCCGTGTGCGCTGCACCTCGATCACGTCGAGTCGGTCGAGCTGCTCAAACAGGCTCCGCAGCACGGTTTCAGCAGCGTGATGTTCGACGCGTCGACCATGGCGTACGCCGACAACGTCGCCGCGACGCGCTCGGCCGCCGAATTCGGCCACGCGCACGGGCTCTGGGTGGAGTCGGAGTTGGGCAAGGTCGGCGGCAAGAACGGCGAGGCGCCGCTGTCGGCACACGCGCCGGGGGCGCGGACGTCGCCGGCCGACGCGACCGACTACGTGGCGCAGACGGGTGTGGACGGTCTCGCCGTCGCCGTCGGCTCCTCGCACGCGATGACCAGCCGCGACGCCGTCCTCGACCACGACCTGATCGCGGCCCTGCGGACGGCGGTGGAGGTGCCGCTCGTCCTGCACGGGTCGTCCGGCGTCGGCGACGACGAGCTACGCCGCGCGGTCGCGGGCGGCCTGGCGAAGGTCAACATCGGGACGGCGCTGAACATCGCGTTCACCGGCGCGGTCCGGCCGATCCTCGACGGCGACGCCAAACTGGTGGACCCCCGGAAGTACCTCAAGCCCGCCCGCGCCGCGATGGCCGCCACCGTGCAGCACTTCCTGGCGCTGCTGGGCTAGCCCCCACCTTCCGCCCCGGTTCGTTTCGCGCTGGATCAGGGTTCTGGGTCGAATCTTGGCTCAAGATTCGACGTGGATCCCTGATCTGGTGGGAACGGACAGGCCGACTCGCGACCAGGGGATGCGGGCGTACAGGCGGGCGAGGAAGAGGCCCAGGAAGACGCCCGCGATGTCGTCGGTGAGCCAGTGGTACGACAGGAAGACCGTCGTCCCGAAGACGATGATCGGCGGCGCGATCAGCAGGAAACGGCGTACGCCGGTGGGCAGCGCGCGACCGAGCACGATCGCCAGCAGCGTCACGATCGCCGGCCACCAGACGAACGTGTTCACGAGGTGCCCGGACGGGAACGACCGGTCATAGTCTGCGGCGTCGTTGAAGAACTGGACGGCGATGTCCGGCGGAAACTGCGTCGAGCTGGGCGCGTCCCGTTCGGACCAGATCTTCAGCGGACCCGCCCCGAGCCCGGCGAGCAGGTACGCCGCCGCCCCCGGCAACACCACCTGCAATTTCCACGTACGCAGGAGGGCGGCGAGCGTGAGCCCACCCGTGAGCACCCAGGTGAGCACCCAGCCCTGGCCGAAGTGGTTCAGCGCGACGGCGATGCGTCGCGCCTCGGACGGGTCGTGATCCATGCACCAGGATCGGATCGCCAGGTCGAGATGGTCGGTGACCCCGGTGGCGGCCAGCCAGGTGGTGACGGCCAGCCCTGCCAGCAGCAGGCCGTCCCACCACCAGGAACGCCACCGGGGGGAGATCATCCGCCCAAACTACAGCAGCCGCCCGATCGCCTGATAGATCTCGTCGATGCGTACGCCCGAGTTGGGGCAGCCGCCGAAGTGGTGCAGCGCGATCACCTTGTTCGTGACCCGGGAGATCACCGGTGATCCGGACGAGCCGCCCTCGGTGTCGCAGTAGTACGACGCGTCGGTGTCGGTGTCATACCCGTCGTACGCCGGATCGACGATCTGGCAGTTGCCCTGGCGGTCGGCATCGCTCGACGCGGCGATGGCGGTCGGCTCGCCGGCCGGGTTCTGCGGGATGTAGACCTGCTCGCCCTTGTTCGGCGCACGGACGTCGAACTGGAGATAGCCGTACTGCTGGACCGAGGCGAAGTCGTCCACGGTGAACAGCGTGTAGTCCAGGCGCTTGTCGGTGGACAGGACGTGCGCGGCCCACACCTTGGTCGGCTTGAACACCTCGTACCCGCCGCAGCGGGCGCAAGAGTAGTTGAACCACACCTCGGTGTCGGCCGCCTCGGCGTCGGTGGTGAAGCAGTGGTGATTGGTGATCATCCGGTTGTCCGGGCCGACCCGCCAGGCGGTGCACAGCTCGGTGCCCTTGATCAGCAGCCGGGCGACCGCCTTCGAGCGCTGGTACATGACCGGATCGGTGGTCTTGTAGCAGACCGCGTCGGTCTTGTCGTCGCCGCCGCAGACGCTCTCCTCCCGCCCGGTGCGGGCGAGTTCGCGCTTGCGGTCGTCGTCGGCCTTCTTGGCCGCGCGCTCGGTGGCGGTCATGCCCCGGGCCACCTTGTCGACCGTCACGCCGAGCTGCGCCAGGCTGCCCCGCAGCCCGAGGACGTCGTCGGCCAGGTGCAGGCGCACGACGGCGGTGTCACCGGTGATCGACATCGCCCACTTGCCGCCCGACCCGTCGACAAGATCGTTGACGGTGTCGGTGACGCCTTCGAGCAGCTTTCCGTCGTATCGCTGGATCTCCCCGCCGTCCGGCCGGGAGACCGTCAGATAGTCGCCGGGCAGCAACGCCAACCGGGTGAAGTGGACCTTCACATAGTCCGCCCCGGGATAGCGGAAGGTCGCGTCTTTACGCGTACCCACGTAGCCGAGAGTGGTCCGCGCGGCCTCGACCTTGCCGGTCTCCTCCGCCCCGCTGGACCAGATCTGCTGCTGGGGCTGGTCGTCCGGGCGCAGCACGTGCGCGGCGGTCGCGGTGCCCGCCGCCAGCACGGCCGCGAGGCCCAGAGCGAGAGCCAGGGTACGTCGCATTCATCGCCTCCTGAGGGTGGCCGGCTTCACGGGATGTGCAACGAGCCACGATCTACTCGCGACGCGTGCGCTGATCCAGGAGGATGGTCGAGTGCGGATCACCTCGGCCCTAGTCGACCCGGCCCTGCTCGAGCTGCCCTGGCCCACGCCGCTCGAGGATTGGCCGTCGGACCACCTCGTGGCGCTGCCCCAGGGCATCTCCCGGCATGTCGTGCGTTTCGTGCGCCTCGACGGCACCGTGTACGCGGCCAAGGAGACCCGCGAGCGCATCGCGGAACGGGAGTACGACCTGCTCCGGGCGCTCGAACGGCTGGGCGCCCCGGCGGTGGAGGCGGTCGCCATCGTGGCCGACCGGGTGGCGGCCGACGGCGAGCACCTGGAGCCGGTGCTGGTGACCCGGCATCTCCAGTTCTCCCTGCCGTACCGGGCCGTCTTCTCACACACGCTCCGCCCCGAGACGATGAACCGGCTGCTCGACGCGCTGGCGGCCCTGCTCGTCCGGCTGCACCTGCTCGGCTTCTTCTGGGGCGACTGCTCGCTGTCGAACACGCTGTTCCGCCGGGACGCCGGGGCGTTCGCGGCGTACCTGGTCGACGCGGAGACCGGCGCATTGCACCTGCGGCTGTCCAACGGCCAGCGGGACGAGGACCTGGAGATCGCCCGGACCAACATCTTCGGCGAGTCGCTGGACCTCCAGGCGGCCGGGCTGCTGCACGAGGCGATCGACCCCGAGCAGGTCTCCGACGAGGTCGTCCGGCGCTACGAGACGCTGTGGCACGAGCTGACCCACGAGGAGAAGGTCGAGAAGGACACCCGGCGCAACATGGAGCGCCGCATCCGCCGGCTCAACGAGATGGGCTTCGACGTCGAAGAGGTCTCGATGTCGGTGGTCGACAGCCAGGTGCACATCCGGCCGAAGGTGGTCGACGCCGGCCACCACACCCGCCGCCTGCTGCGCCTGACCGGCCTGGACGCCGAGGAGAACCAGGCTCGGCGGCTGCTCAACGACCTCGACGCGTACCGGGCCGAGTCGGATCTCGCCGACGAGTCGCAGGCGGCCCACCGCTGGCTCACCGAGGTCTTCGAGCCGGTGGTCCGGGCGGTGCCCGCCGCGCTGCGGCGCAAGCTGGAGCCGCCGGAGTTGTTCGTCCAGATCATCGAGCATCGCTTCCACCTGTCGGAGAAGGCGGGCCGCGACGTCGGCCTGGCCCCGGCGGTCCAGTCGTTCCTCAACGACGTCCTCGTGCACCGTCCGGACGAGCAGGCGATCCTCGGCTACGACGCCGGCGAGGACGACGAGCCCGTCGAGGAGACCGTTTCGCCGGAGTTGTAGGCCGGATTCGCCGGATTCGCGAGCCCGGTCCGGCCGACCCCGGCCGGGCGACACGATGGGTGACAGATGTCACAGCCTCCCCGGATTCCACAGCCCTGATCGGTAGCCTGGCCTGCGCGTTCATCCCTTGGGCGGTCCCCATCCGCACTGACTGGACGCAGTGGACCGACCCCCGGGGGTTCCCCCCACCGACGATGGCGAGGAACCCTCGTGACGCGACGACGCAAGCTCTGGCTCGCCGCCGCCCTAGGTGCCGTGCTCAGCACCATCCTCATCGTCGCCCCCGCCCCCGCGTCGACCGGCAAGAGCGATCCGGCCGCGGCCGCCGCCGTCACCGCGTTGATGCGTACCGGGCGGGCCGCGGTGCCCGACGGATTCGCCGCGGTCATGGGCTACACCCCGATCACCGCCACGCTGGCCGACGGGGAAGTACGCACGACCAACCCGAACGGCTCCTGCTCGGTTCCCGGCCAGGGCCGCCCGTTCGCCTTCGACATCGCCTGCAAGGCCCACGACTTCGGCTACGACCTGCTCCGGTACGCCGAACGCCGGGGTGAGCCGCTCGGCGAGAACGCGCGTACGGCGATCGACGCCCGGCTGGTCGCCGACCTGCGTACGCAGTGCGAGCAGACCACCGCCGGTTCGGAGTACGCCGCCTGCCAAGCCACCGTCGACGTGTTCGCCGCCGGAGTCGGGTTCAACTCCTGGCGGCAGATGTCCGGGCCGCCCGTCGACACCGCCGGCCTCGTGCGTACGGCCGGATTGGTGCTGCTGGGGCTGCTGCTGATCACCTTCCCCGCGCGTCGCCGCGTCCGTCGCCTCTGGCGGCGTACCCGCAAGATCTTGATCTATCAGCGAGCCACCGCGACGGCGTGACCGATCGGGTCGTCCGGCGCCGCCGCGAGCCGCAGCAGCCGGCTCAGCCCGGCCCGGGTCGCGATCACCGTGAGCCGGTCGAGCGGTTCCAGCCGGCGTTCCGCGGCCGGCGACCAGATCGGCCGGGGCTCGCCCAGCGCGCTGAGGGCGATCACGCGGGCCTCGCCCGCTGAGCCGATCTCGCCGATGGCCCGGCCGTCGAGCCGGGACCCGGGCGCGACCGGCAACTCGGCGACGAGCAGGACCCGGCGGCCGATCGGGATGGTGGCGAGCACCTCCCGTTCGAGCAGCGAGGCCGCGAAAGCCGGGGCCGCCAGTGCGGACACGCTGCGGGAGGTGCCGATGCTGAAGGTCCGTTGCAGCCGCTCGGCGAAGTCGGTGTCGAACAGGCGCACCACGACCTTGAGCCCGGGCCGCAGCGTGCGGCCGCCGAGCGCCGCCTCCAGATTGACCACGTCGTCGGTCGAGACGATGACCAGCGCGGAGCAGGTCGTGATCGAGGCGGTCCGGAGCGTCTCCTCCCGGCTGGCGTCCCCGATGATCAGTGGAATCTCCAGCTCGCGGGCGAGCGCCACGCCCCGCGCGTCGGGGTTCTTGTCGATGGCGACGACCGGTACGCCCAAGTCGTGCAGCGATCGGATGACCCGCGTGCCCACGTTGCCCAGCCCGACCACGACGACGTGGTTCTCCCGGCGGGTCAGCAACCGCCCGGAGGACACCGCCAGCCGGGTGTTGACCAGGCCCTCGACCACCGTCGCGGTGAGCAGCGGGACGAGGGCCATCCCGGCGACCGTGACGACGAGCTGACTGATCTGGACCGCGATGTCCTCGCTGGCGTCGGCGCCGGAGAACGCGGTGAGCAGGGTCTGATAGATCCCGGCCCAGACGCCCTCGCCGCTGCTGATCACCAGGCTCACCCCACCGGCCAGCAGTACACCGAAGGTCACCGCCAACGCGATCCGCAGCGATCGGCTGACCGACTGCCGCAGGTTCCGCACGAGCGGGCCGAGACTCCACGGCCGGGCCTTGCGCAGCGGCGTGCCCCGGGCGTGGCCGTTGGTCTGCCGTTCCCCGTGAGCCACCGCGAGCACGACGTCGGTGGGGCCCGGCCGGTCGACGACGGGCAGTACGTCGGGTGCCCCGTCCGGGCCGGTCTGCGACAGATCGCAGATCACGTCGCTCGGGGCGACGTCCGCCCGGGACGCGGCGTAGAGCGTACGGCCGGAGAGCCGGAAGTAGGTCGGCGCACCGTCGCCGAGTGCCGCCTGGACGAACGCCGGGGCGGCGATGGCGGAGTCGGAGATGATCGCGCAGTCCCGGAAGAGCTGGCGTACGCGCAGCCCGAGGCTCAGGTTGAACATCCGGATCACGATCCGCAAGCGACTGTTGATCTCCTCGGCTCGCATCGCGGCGTGGATGTTGCCGACGTCGTCCTGCTCGGTCAGCGCCAAGCCGGCCGCGGTACGGATCCCGGCGCTGACGAAGGCTCGGTCGTCCAACCGCTCCGCGGTCACCACGCGTACGCCCGCGAGGTCGGAGAAGTCGCGGCCGGAGCGCTTCTGCGCCGGCGTCATCATCACCGTGACCTGCGCGCCCTAGCGCTGACTCAGCTCCTCCACGAGCCGATAGGTCAATGCGTTCGCGCCGCACACGACGAAGGTGTCGCCGTCACCGGCGCGCCCGGACGGCCGCAACGCGGCCAGCATCTCGGTACGCCCCGGCTGAACGGGGGCAGGGAGGCTGAGGGGGCCACGCCCGCATCGTAGGGGTTCGCAGCATCCCCCTTCATCGGGTGTTACGTGCCTGTGCAGAACGATTTGCCCGAGTTGGTCGTTGAATTTGTCGGACGACTGCACACGGACGTGCTTCGGTGCACCGGTCAGCAACGAATGGATGGACATGAACAAGTGGCTCTTCCGCGCCGTCGGCACCGTCGGCGTCGCGAGCGGTATCTGGTTGCTCGGCGGCGCCGCTGCGCACGCCCACGAGGCCACGGCAGCGCCCGTGACCGACCCCCAGGCCATGCGCGGACTCCTGAACAACATCTTCTCGCCGACCAACGGCCTGTCGGATCTCGGAGTCTCCGTGGATCTGCCCGGCAACGGCGTCGACGCCGGCCTGGACGCGAAGGCCCCGCTGCAGCTGCGGACGAACGACGGCCGCACGGGTGTCACCGCGCACCTTCCGCAGCGTCAGGACGTCTTCCTCGGCGGCCGCCTGCCCAGCCTGGCCGACTCGGTTCCGGCCGTGGCGATGCTCCCCGAGCGGACGGAGGGGCTGCCGGGGCTGTCGAACCTGACCGACGGCCTCACCGGTAGCGGGGGCGCCGGGGGCATCCTCGGCGGGCTCACCGGCTCCAGCGGCCCGCTGAACGTCGTCGACGGGCTCACCCGTGGCGGCCTCACCAGCGGCCTGACCGGTGGCGACGCCGCCGGCGGCGGCAACCTGCTCGGCGGGCTCACCGGCGGCGGCGACTCGGGCGGCATCCTCGGCGGGCTCACCGGCGGCAACCTGCTCGGTGGCATCACCGGCGGGCTGACCGGCGGCGACGCCGCGGCTCAGCCGGCCCGGCAGGCTCCGGCCGTCGACCCGAACCAGTTCGACGCCGGGCAGTTCGACCCGGCGCAGTTCGACCCGAACCAGTTCGACCCGGCGCAGTTCGACCCGGCCGCGCTGGGCGACGACGACCCCGCCGTGCAGACCTCGACCGGCACCCCGGCCGACCTCGACCCGGCGATCGCCGACCAGCTCACCCAGGCCGGCCAGAACCTCGTCCCGATGATGATCGCGCAGGCCGCGAGCAACCTCGGGCCGGACGGCGCCCAGGCGCCGAGCCCGTTCGACCTGGACTGGGACCTCGGCGACGACTCGGCGGTCGGCGACGACGCCCTGCTCGGCGACGACCTGGGCGGGCTCGACCCGTCGATGTTCTTCGCCGACAACCCGAACGTCGACGTCAAGATGGTCGCGCCGGAGAGCATCCCGGTCGTGGACGGTCTGCCGCTGGTCGGCCCGATCCTCAGCGACTCGGGGCTCGGCCAGATCATCGTCGTCGGCAACCTGGCCCAGAAGCTGCCCGTCGTCGGCACCGTGCTCAACGGGCAGGGCCTGCCCAGTGTCGACAACGTCCCGGTGGTCAACCAGCTCATGAGCCGGGGGCTGCTCAGCGACGGCCGCTCCGCCGGCCTGCCGGTCGTCGGCAGCCTCCCGATGGTGGGCGACCTGCTCGGCGGCGGCACGGGCGGCGTACTCGGCGGGCTCACCGGTGGCGACTCCGGCGGCATCCTGGGTGGGCTCACGGGCGGCCTGGGCGGCGTCACCGGCGGTGACGCGCTGGGCTCCCTGGGCGGTAACCCGCTCGGCGGCGTCACCGGCGGTCTTCTCGGTGGTACGCAGGCAGAGCCGTTGAGCGCCCTCCCGGCGCCCGGCATGACCACGGCCCGGCCGGCCTCTGCCCCGACGGCGGTCACCCGCGTCGCGGCTCCGCAGGCCCACACGGCGCGCCACGCCGAGACCGACCGCCCGATCGCCGGTGAGGACGCGGAGTTCCCGTCGCGCGGCGAGTCGGGCCTGCCCGTCGTCAGCTCGCTGCCGGGCCTCTCGCTCGGGCGTACGCTGTCGCAGCTGCCGGTCGTGAGCGACCTGCCCATCGTCGGCTCGCTGCCGGTCGCCTCGGGCATTCTGCGCAGCCTGCCGCTCGTCGGCACGGTGGCGAGCCTGCTGCCGCTCGACTGATCACTGCCAGAAAAAGAACGGCCCCGGCGCGAGCGCCGGGGCCGTTCTGTGTGCTCTGCGTCAGATGCGCTGCTCGGTGGCGGCGTTGAAGACGTGGTGCTGGCCGACGCGCGGCTTGACGTAGACCGTCTCGCCCATGTCCGGCATGCTGCGCCGGTCGGTCTTCACGACGAAGCGCTCGAGACCGCCGTTGATCTGGGCGTGGCCGTAGACGTTCGCCTCGGCGCCCAGGTCCTCGACCAGCTCGACCTCGACGGGCATGCCGCCGTCGCCGGCGCCGACGAGGTCGCAGTCCTCGGGGCGGAAGCCCACGATGACCTCACCGTCGCCGCCCTCGGCGCGGGCCGCCTCGACCTGCTCGCGGGTCAGCGGCAGGACCAGCGACGCGAAGACCGCGCCGGCGTCGGTGAGCTGGACCTTCTTGATGTTCATGGCCGGCGAGCCGATGAAGCCCGCGACGAAGACGTTGGACGGCCGGTCGTAGAGCTCACGGGGGCTCGCGACCTGCTGCAGCACGCCGTCGAGCATGACCGCGACCCGGTGGCCCATGGTCATGGCCTCGATCTGGTCGTGCGTGACGTAGACCGTGGTGATGCCGAGTTCCTTCTGGAGACCGGCGATCTGCGAACGGGTCTGCACCCGGAGCTTGGCGTCAAGGTTCGACAGCGGCTCGTCCATGAGGAAGACCTGCGGCTCCCGGACGATGGCACGGCCCATCGCGACACGCTGACGCTGACCACCGGAGAGCGCCTTCGGCTTCCGGCTGAGGTAGTCCTCCAGCTGCAGCATCTGCGCGGCCTTCTTGACCCGGACGTCGATCTCCGACTTCGGGGTCTTGCGCAGCTTGAGCGCGAACGCCATGTTCTCGTACACCGTCATGTGCGGGTACAGCGCGTAGTTCTGGAAGACCATCGCGATGTCGCGGGCCTTGGGCGGGAGGTTGGTGACCTCGCGGTCGTCGATGTAGATCGCGCCGGAGTCGACGTCTTCCAGACCGGCCAGCATCCGGAGGCTGGTGGACTTGCCACAGCCGGACGGGCCGACGAGGACGAGGAACTCGCCGTCCTGGATCTCGAGCTCGAGCGAGTCGACGGCGGGCTTCTGGCTGCCCGGGTAGATCCGGGACGCCTTACGGTAAGAGACCGTAGCCATAAGGGGTGCTTCCTTCCACCGGCAGGAACGTGCCGGACGATCCGAGTAAAAGGTCCGGGCACACGAACACCCGGTCTGGCAGCCAAGGTAACCGCATTCGAGCCGCCTGCCAAGTCCTCGATCATCTGCTGGACACCAGGTGGCCGAGGGATCGACGCCCTCCAGGGCGGACCGTGCCCGATTCGCGGTGGACCGGGCGGTTACGCTGACGCCGGACGGGGCGGTTACTCAGGGTGGACCGGCCGGGTACGATGTCCGGCATCGCCGCCTTGGCGCAATTGGTAGCGCACCCGACTTGTAATCGGAAGGTTGGGGGTTCAAGTCCCCCAGGCGGCTCTCCCATCTTCCCTCTCCGCACGAGATCCGACAAATCCCTCTTGCCGGAAATTTCGGCGTGCCACGCTGAGGTCATGGCGACCATGCGCGCGCTCTGGAAGGGGTCGATCTCGCTCGGCCTGGTCGGCGTACCGGTGAAGCTCTACACCGCGACCGAGGAGAAGAACCTCCGCTTCCACCAGGTCCACGCGGCCGACGGCGGCCGGATCCAGATGAAGCGGGTCTGCTCGGCCGACGGCGAGGAGGTCCCGTACGCCGAGATCGGCAAGGGCATCGAGGTCGACGGCGAGATGGTCGTCCTGACCGACCACGACCTCGACGAGGTACCGGTGGCGACGGCCAAAACGGTCAACGTCCTCGAATTCGTGCCGTCCGAGCAGGTCGACCCCATCCTGTTCGACAAGGCGTACTACCTGGCCCCGGACGGTGCGGCCGCGCTCAAGCCATACCTGCTGATCAAGGAGGCGCTCGGCCGGGCCGATCGGGTCGGGATCGCCAAGATCGCCCTGCGCCAGAAGGAACACCTGGCGGCCATCCGCGTACGCGACGACGTGCTCGTGCTGAGCATGATGCTCTGGCCAGACGAGGTACGCGAGCCCGACTTCGACTTCGCCGGCAAGGACGCCAAGATCCGGCCGCAGGAGCGGCAGATGGCCCTGGCCCTGGTCGAGTCCATGGCGGGCGACTTCGATCCCACCGAGCACACCGACGAGTACCGCGAGGCGGTTCAGGAGCTGGTCGAGGCCAAGCTGAACGGCGAGACCATCGCGGTGCCGGCCGAGAAGCCGACGAAGTCCACCGATCTGCTCTCCGTCCTGACCGCCTCCGTCGAGGCGGCCCGCGACGGTGGCGGCCGACGGGCTGCGAAGAAGCCGCCGGCCGCTGCCAAGAAGACCGCCCCCGCCGCCAAGTCGACCGCCAAGAAGGCGCCCGCGAAAAAGGCGACCACCTCGAAATCGGCGGCCTCGAAGAAGACCGCCACCACCTCAGCCACGAAGAAGTCGGCGGCGAAGAAGGCCACCCCCGCGAAGAAGACCACCCGCAAGAAGGCGGCCTGACCGGCCCTTGCCGTCGCTCACATGCGGACCGCCCGCACCCCGCACCCCGCCCCCCGCCCACCCCGCACCCCGCGGACCGCCCGCACCCCGCACCCCGCACCCCGCGGACCGCCGAGCCCGTTGATCATGGAGTTTGCACCCTCGACACGCCGTCGAGGCAACAGTTAACTCCATGATCAACGCGTACGGGGCGGCCGCCGACGCGGGCGGGACGGGCCGACGCGGGCGGAGGGGCCGCCGACGCGGGCGGAGGGGCCGCCGACGCGGGCGGAGGGGGGCGTTAGGGGAGGAGGTCGGTGGGGACGCCTTGGAGGGCCACCGGGCGCTGGAAGCGCTCGACGGCCGCCGTCCCGACCGAGGTCGACCACGCGGCCGAGGTCGCGGGCCACGGTCCGCCGTGCAGCATCGCGTCCACCACGGCCACCCCGGTGGGTACGCCGTTCCACACGACCCGGCCGGCCTTCTGCACCAGCACCGGCAGCAGGTCCCGGGCGTCTTCGGCGTCCTCAGGGAGCGAGGCGTGGACGGTGGCGGTGAGCTGACCGTCCAGCGTCGCGGCCAGCGCGGGGAAGTCGTCGGCGAGGACGATCACGACGGACGGCCCGAAATGCTCCAGTAGCAATGATTCGCCCAATGAGTCGGCGTCCACGATCGTGGCGACCGCGGCGGGCGTCGCCGTCCCGATCGAGACGGCCAGACCCGACGTACGCAGGGTGCCGATCCAGTCCGCGTGCGCGGCCGCCATCCCATCGGTCAGCATTCGGTGCACCGGGGTCTCCGCGACGGCCTCCGCCAGCGCTTCGGCGAACGGGGTCGCGGTCGACGGGACGACGACCAGGCCGGGCTTGGTGCAGAGCTGACCTGACGAGCCGGTGACGGCGGCGGCCAGCGCGCCCGCGCGGTCCAGGTCGGTGGCCGCCCCGGGCAGGACGAAGACCGGGTTGATCGAGCCCATCTCGGCGTACACGGGGATGGGGTCGGGGCGGGCGGCGGCTTCGTCCATCAGCGCCCGACCGCCGACCAGCGAGCCGGTGAAGCCCACCGCCTTGATCTCCGGATGGCGTACGACCGCCAGGGAGACGTCGGCGCCGCCGTGGACGATCGCGAAGGCGCCCCCGAGGATGGGCGCGGCGATCGAGGCGAGCAGTTCCGACGTACGCGGCTGCGCCGGGTGCGCCTTGACCAGCACGGGGCAGCCCGCCGCCAGGGCTGAGCCGGTGTCGCCCCCCAGTACGCCGAAGGCCAGCGGGAAGTTGGAGGCGGCGAACACGGCGACCGGCCCGATGGGTACGACGATCTGCCGGATGTCGACGCCACCGGGGCCGGCTCCGGGCGAGACGCGGGTGGACTGATGACGTCCGTCGGCCACGTAGTCGCCGAGCAGCCGCAGTTGGCCGGAGGTCCGGTCGAGTTCCCCGTTCAGCCGGGCGTCGGTCAGCCCGGTCTCCGCCCCGGCGACCTTGACGACCTCGTCGCGGGCCGCCTCCAGGGCGGTGGCCAAGGCGTGCAGGAGTTCCCGGCGCTGGGCCGGCGTACCGGGCGAGGTGGACGGGACGTGGAAGACGAGACTCACGAGCGACCTCCCGAGAGGGCAGCGACGAGCTGCGTGAACAGTGGTTGCCGCCAGGCCGCGGCCAGCCCCAGGTGGTACAGGCTGATCCGGTCGGCCCCGGCCGCGACCAGGCGTTGCCCGTGCGCGACGACGGCGTCGGCACCTGCCGGCGGGAGGACCGTCAGGTACGCGTCCACACTACCGAACGCGGCGGCGCGCTCGACGAGGTCGTAGCTTCCCGGCCCGACCGGCCAGCACGGCACGAGCACGGCCGCCACGTCGGCCGCCGCCGTCGGGGTGAGTCCCGGCGAGGCCCCGGTCGCCCAGGGATCCGGGTGTCCGTGGAGGGTCACCTCGGCCGTCGGCTGCTTTTCGCGTACAAGCTGCAAAACGGCCGCGCGCAACTGATCGGCCGCCTGCTGGCGCGCGGCCAGGACCAGCGCGGAGGTCTCGGGCGTGAGGTCGCCGCCGGACCGGACCGCGGCCCGCAACGCCGCGACCACCTCGATGGCGTCGAGACCGCGCGCGGACCAGGCGGAGCGGCAGGCCGCGCAGCAGCAGACCGACAGCAGCCGCTGCGCGAGCGGGGTCCAGGCGTCGTCGGTCTTCTCGTGCTGGCTGAGGTGGACGAGGCCGAGCTGGCCGCAGGCCTCCAGCGAGACCGCGTCCACCTCGACGTCGTGCAGCGCCTCGGCCGCCAGCGTGGCCGCATAGTCGCGGACCTCCTCGTGGGCCGGGCACAACGCGTAGGGGTACCGCTCGCCGAAACAGTTGACCACCGAGACGTCCGGGTGTTCGCGGCCCAGCCGGGTGTTGTGGGTGAGCACGATCCACGCGCTCACCTTCAGCCCTTTTCGCCGCAAGCCCCGCGCGGCTTGGCCGAACGGGTCCGGCTCCGGCAGCCAGCTCGCGCCGATCGGCCGCAGCCGCCGCCACACGTCGCGCACCGGCCGGTACAGCGCCGCGGAATGCGCGTCCACCAGCTGACGGCCGGGATGGAGGGGGGTCGCGGCCCGCGTCGAGTGATAGGCCGCGGCCAGCGTCACCCACTCCAGCCCGTGGTCACGCACCCGGTCCGCGAAGGCCGGGTCACCGTTGCAATCCCACGGGTACGCGTGACCGCTCAGCCTGATCGCGTGACGCGGATTCGGCGTCACCATCGCGGGCTGGTGTTCCGGAACTCGGGGTCGAACGTCCGCCGCATATAAGTGGTGTCGTCGCGTTCGGTGACTCCGCAGCGCAGGTAGTCCTCATGCATCCGCGCGAGCGCGTCCCGGTCGAGCGTGACGCCGAGCCCCGGACCGGTCGGCACCGGCACCGCCCCGTCGACGAACCGCAGCGGCGTCTCCACCACGTCCACCCCCAACTGCCACGGCGTATGCGTGTCGGCCGCGTACGAGAGTTCGGGGACCGCCGCGCCGAGGTGGGTCATCGCGGCCAGGCTGATCCCGAGGTGGCTGTTGGAGTGCATGGACAGCCCGATCCCCCAGGTCTGGCAGATCCCGGCGAGCCGGGCCGACTGCCGCAGGCCGCCCCAGTAGTGATGGTCGGAGAGGATCACCTGGACGCTGCCCAGCTCGATCGCCTCGGGCAGGTGGTCGAAGGCGACCACGCACATGTTGGTCGCCAACGGCATCGACGTCGACTTCGCGACCTCGGCCATCCCGGCGCGGCCCGGCGTCGGGTCCTCCAGGTACTCCAACAACCCGTCCGCCTCGGCGGCGATGCGCTGCGACGTCTCCACACTCCACACCGCGTTCGGATCGATCCGAAGTGGATGATCGGGGAACGCCTCACGCAGAGCTTTGACGGCCGCGAGCTCCTCGTCCGGCGGGAAGACGCCGCCCTTGAGCTTGATCGAACCGAACCCGTACTGCTGGATCATGCGCCCGGCCTGCGCCACGATCTGCTCCGGCGTCAGCGCCTCGCCGAACGGATCCTCGTCCTGGCCAGGGTGGGCGGCGTACTTGTAGAAGAGGTAGGCGGAGAAGGGCACCGCGTCACGGACGGCTCCGCCCAGCAGGTCGTGCACCGGCCGGCCGGTCGCCTGCCCCTGGAGATCCAGGCAGGCGACCTCGATCGGCGAGAACACGCGGGAGACCGTCTTCTCCGGACTCGACCGGCCCGTCAGCCCGTGCAGGTCCGGGGCGTCCCTCTCCCCCACCAGCGCCTGAAGGGCACGCTGGATCTTGGTGGTCGCGAAGACGTCGAGCCCGACGAGATGCGGCGCGACCGCCCGCATCAGCTTCAGGTGCGGGGCGTCGCCGTAGGTCTCACCCAGGCCGACCAGGCCGTCACCGCAGTCGACCTCGACGATCGTGCGCAGCGCCCACGGCTGGTGTACGCCCGCGGCGTTGAGCAGCGGCGGATCGGGAAACGCGATCGGAGTGATCCGTACTTCCCTGATCTTCACTGGAGCGATCCCCTCGCCGTCCGAACTTCGCTGACTTTCACTGGTGCGATCCCCGTGCTGTCTCGGAGTCGAGCGTCTTGGCGAGGTCGAGGCCGGCGGCGAGGATCGCGGCCAGCTCGTCGAGGTGCTCCGGCGTCAGGTCCACCAGCGGCGGCCGCACCGGGCCGACGTCGAGCCCGCGCAGTCGCGCACCCGCCTTCACCAGGGCGACGGCGTACCCGGGGACCTTGTCGCGCAACGCGACCAGCGGCAGATAGAACGTGGCCAGGAGGGCGTTCATCGCCTCCTCGTCGTCCGCCTCGACCGCACGCCAGAACCGGGTCGCGATCTCCGGGGCGAAGCACAACACCGCCGAGGAATAGCTGTCCACCCCGATCGCCCGGTACGCCCGGACGCTCAGCTCCGCCGTCGGCAACCCGTTCAGGAAGCCGAACTCGGCCGCCCGGCGATGGCCGCTCGTGCGTACCGCGGTGACCAGGCGGAGCATGGCGTCGACGTCACCGCGCCCGTCTTTGATCCCCGCGACGGTCGGAACGTCGAGCAACGCCACCGCCGCGGCCGGATCGAGGACCGCGTTCGCCCGCTGATACACCGCGATCGGCAGCTCGGTCGCGCCCGCGACCAGGCGTACGTGCTCCACAAGACCCCGTGGCGGCGCGGCGACCAGATAGGGCGGCAAGAGCAGCAGCCCGTTCGCGCCCTGGTCGGCCGCGACGACCGCGAACTCGCGGGCGAGCTGCGGACCCCCGCCCGCCCCGGCGAAGACCGGCACCCGATTCCGGGCCACCCGGACGGCCGTCGCGACCACGTCGCGGTATTCGGCCACGCTCAGCGCGGTGAACTCGCCGGTCCCACAGGCCACGAACAGGCCGCTGGGTCCGGCCGCGATCTGCGCCTCGACGTGCTCGGCGAAGACGTCGAGCGCGACCTCGGCGCCGTCGGCGGTGAACGGGGTGAGCGGAAAGGAGAGCAGACCCTGAAGTCGCACGGTGCCCCTCTCGGTGCTTGCCTGCCGGCTCGCTGATTCGGCTCGCCTGCCGGCTCGCTGATTCGGCTCGCCTGCCGGCTCGCTGATTCGGCTTGCCCGCCGGCTCGCTGATTCGCACTGGATCACGGATCCGGGTCGAATCTTGACCCAAGATTCGGCCGAGATCCCTGATCCAGTGCGTTCACATATGTGGACAGCTTCTTGAAATGTGACGGTGACGCAACGACAAGTTAGCCTCCGGTACAGTGACGGTCAATACCTTCGAGCTGGTTGGTGACCATGGGTACTGAACTCTCCCCGGTGAAGTCGGCCGAGCGCACCGTCCACATCCTCGAGACGCTGGCCGCCTCGCCGACCAAGCTCACGTTGTCCCAGCTCCAGGAACGGATGGGCTATCCCCGGTCCAGCCTCCACGCGCTCATCCGAACCCTGCGCGAGCTGAAGTGGGTCGAGGCCGACGAGTCCGGCGGCGCCTTCGGCGTCGGGCCGCACGCACTGCTGTCCGGGACGGCGTACCTGGATCGCGATCCGGCCTTGCCGTTCGCGTACGCGGCACTCGAAGACCTGCGCGCCGAGATCGGCTACACCGTCCACTATGCCCGCCGCGACGACGGCAGCGTGCTCTACCTCGCCAGCCGCGACGCCCGGGAGAGCAGGCACGTCGTCTCCCGCGTCGGCCGGAAACTGCCCGCCCACCTCACCGCACTCGGCCAGGCGCTGCTCGCCCAGCTCACCACGGACGAGATCGACAAGATCCTGCCGCCCCACCTGGAGCGCTACACCGAACGGACCATCACCTCACGCGCCGGCCTGCACGAGGAGTTGGACGGCGTACGCAACCGCGGCTGGGCGCTCGAACAAGAGCAGGGCACCCTGGGCGTCGCCTGCGTAGCGGCCACTGTGGACTATCGCATCCCGGCGACCGACGCGATCAGCTGCTCGATGCCGGCGCCGCTGGCGACCGATGCCGAGGTCGCCCGGGTCGCCGAAGCGGTCACCCGCGCCACCACCGCCCTAGCCACCCTCCTCCGCCGCCACGGCATCCGCTAACTGTTCCTTTCCCCCCGCCCTCCCCCCTCCCCTCGCCCTCCCTCCCCCCACTTCTTCGCGTTGATCATGGAGTTAACTGTGGTCTCGGCGGCGTGTCGAGGGGGCAAACTCCATGATC
>NZ_JBFBAZ010000084.1:0-34687 GCF_040682475.1 Hamadaea sp. NPDC051192 | reverse complement strand
CAAAATTCACGACGAACAACCAGCAACGACACCGGACGAGCCATCAACAACACCTCGAATCAACCAAGGTGTTGCGACCACCCCCTGAATCCACCGCCCAAGATCACATGCATATCCCTGATCTGCCGCTCAAAGCGAGCGCCGCGAGGTGCGAACGGGCGAGCGCGAGCGGCAGCGAGCCCAGCGAGCGCCGCCGAAAAGAGCGGGGCAAGTACACTGCGTCGGGTGCCCGAAAGCCCCTTGACCAGCACCGAAAGCGCGCTCGATCGGCGGGTTCACGGCTGGCTCGACCGCGCTCCGCGTACCGGTTGGCGCAGTTGGCTGGTCGAGTTCGCAGCGTTCACCGCGAAGCAGGCGTGGGCGTGCGTCTTCGGCGCGGCGATGCTGGCCGTGATCTTCGCAGCCCGGCTCTGGTGGCCGGACTCCGCCCCGCTGGTACGCAACGACGCGCTCACTCTCGCCGCCGTGCTCATCCAGATCATCATGGTCGCGGCCCGCCTGGAGACGCTGCGCGAGTTGCGCGTGGTCATCCTCTTCCATGTCGTCGGCACCGGCATGGAACTGTTCAAGACCGCGGTCGGGTCGTGGGCGTACGAGGAGACGGGTGTGTTGCGGCTGGGCCACGTCCCGTTGTTCTCGGGTTTCATGTACGCCGCCGTCGGCTCCTACCTGGTACGCGTCTACCGGCTGTTCGACCTGCGGTTCGTTCGCTATCCGCGGCAGTGGGCGACGGTCGCGGTGGCCGTCGCGATCTACGTCAACTTCTTCAGCCACCACTACATCGCCGATCTGCGCTGGGTGATCACCGCCGTGGTGGCGGTCGTGTTCGGGCGGTGCGTGATGTATTTCCGGATCTTCCGCCGACGGCTGCGGATGCCGCTGCTGGTCGGATTCGGGCTGGTCGCCGTGTTCATCTGGCTCGCCGAGAACATCGCGACCTGGTCGCACGCCTGGTCCTACCCGAGCCAGGCCGGCGGTTGGCACCTGGTCTCGCCGAGCAAGCTCGGCTCCTGGTTCCTCCTGATGATCATCTCGGTCGTGATGGTCGCGTGGGTGTATCCGCCCCGGCCACCGGAGGCGGCCGAACCGCTCCCCGACCGCGACCTCACCACCACCGCCCGATAGCCGAACCGCCCGACAAGCGGCGCCGCCCGACAAGCCGAGCCACCCGAAGCCCAGCCGGCCGACAAGCCGCGCCGCCCGGCAAGGCCGACCGAGGCGAGTCGCCCGCCAGCCGTCAGGTAGCCGGTTCCAGCTCGGTCAAGGTCTGCCGCAGCCAGGTGAGTTCGGTCCGCGAGGTCGCGGTCGCGATCGTGAACAGCCCACGCCGGAACGGATCGTCGAAGTCCGCGGCGCGCAGCGGCCGATCGCCGTCCCAGAGGAAGCTCGCCGGCTGCGTCAGGAACTCCAGGCGTCGCCGCAGCACGACCGCCTGTGCGGCCGGGTCGTCCAGCAACCGCAGGAAGGCCAGCAGGGTGAACCACCGGTTCTCGTCGGTGATGAACAGCTCGTCCGGTTCGCGCAGCCGGTCGAGCAGCGCTTTTCGCCCGGCGGGGGTCAGCGCGAGCATGTGCCGGGGCGCCGCGACCGAGCCGGGTTGCAGCTCACGGCTCAGGAGTCCGGCCGCCTCCATCCGCTTGAGCAGCGGATACAGCGTGCCGTCGGCGATCGGGCGCACGTGCCCGGTCAGCGCGCCGACCCGCTTGCGCAGGTCGTACCCGTGCAACGGCTCGTCGTAGAGGAAACCCAGGATCGCCAGTTCGAGCATGATCAGCATCATACCCTCTTGCCAAGATACCTCGGCTTCGAGATATCTTCTTGGCTATGCATAGCGCTCCCGTTCTCCCCGACGGCTCCCAGCTGCGCTGGGCCGAACTGCCTGGCGTCCAGCCGACCCGCGTCTACCTCCACGGACTCGGCGCGAGTTCCGCGCCTTACTACGCCGAGGCGGTCGCCCACCCGGCCCTGGCCGGTCATCGCTCGCTGCTGATCGACCTGCTCGGCTTCGGCATCAGCGATCGGCCCGCCGATCAGGCGTACACCTTGGAAATGCATGCGGACCTGCTGGCCCGCGCGCTGGAGCAGGCGTCGGTGGGCCGGGCCGACGTGGTGGCGCACAGCCTGGGCGGCGCGGTCGCCTGCGTGCTCGCGGCCCGCCATCCTCAACTGGTACGCCGTCTGGTGCTGGTCGATCCGGTCCTGGACCCGGTACGGCCGCTGCCGACGGTGAAGCGCCCGGGAAGCTCCGGCATCGGGGTCTATCGGACCGAGGCCGAGTTCCTCGAGCATGGCTGGGCCGAGACGATGGCGCACGTGGGCCCGCACTGGGCCGCCACCATGCGGTTAGCCGAACCGCGTGCGCTCTACCGGACCGCGATCAACGCCTTGCTCGGCGGCGATCCGACCGCCCGGGAGCACCTGGAGTCGGTGACCATCCCGCGGACCCTGCTGTATCCGGAAAGCGACGGACCGCGTCCGGACGCCGACCGGCTGACGGCAGCGGGTGTCGGCGTGGTGCCGATTCCGGATTGCGGCCACAACATCATGATCGACAACGTGGACGCGTTCGCCAGGGCGGTCGCGACGGCACTGATCGACTGACTTGCGGGTCGATGCGATCATCGGTCGCATGCATGGGACCCCGGGCAACTGGTACGCGATCGTCGAGGAACTCGCGGGCGGTGGCAACTCCGCCGCGTGGCGGCCGACGAAGACCCGGGCGCTAGGGCCGGATCGTGCCGTCGCGCTGGAGCTGGCGGCCGAGACGGCGGCCACGCATCGGCCCGTGCACCCGGGGCAGGAGAAGGGGCGGCAGGTGTTCCGGCAGGGCGAGGACACCTGGATCGTCGTGGTCGACGGCGCGTCGGGCGCCTACCACTTCCGGGTCACGCTGGCCGTCCTCGAGGCGGTGTCCTGATGGAGGTCGGCAGGTACTACGCGCTGCTGGAGGAGAGCACCGGCGGCAACGGTCAGTACGCCAACTGGAAGCTGACCAACCTCTACGATCTCGGCCCCGAGCGGGAGGCGGCCGTCGCCGGCGCCCTCCAGCTGGCCCGGACCTACAAGCCCAAGCATCCGTGGTCGGACCAGGGCCGGCGGATCTTCGAGCACGGCCTGGACAGCTGGGTCGTCGTGGTCGAGGGTGCGACGAGCCGCCATCACTTCCGGCTCTCGCTGACCCGGCTGCTCGCCGAACAGCCCTGACGCCGGTCACGTCGGAATCCGCTGTCGAGCACCCGATCGGACTCATCCCGCGGGCGCGGAGGCGCGGGACCGCAGGCGACGCATCTTGTTGCGGGCGCCGCAGATGCTCATCGTGCACCACCGGCTGCGACCGGCCGGGCTGTGGTCGTAGTAGGCCCACCGGCAGGTGTCGGCGGCGCACGCCTTGAGCCGTCGCCAGGTGTCGTCGGCGACCGCGCCCGCGATGGACGACGCGATGTGAGCGGTCAGGCCGACCGCGCCGGTCAGCCCGGCGGCTGGGCGCACGAGGGCCGTGCCGGACTCGTCGATCGCGAGGACCAGGTGAGCCTGGGCGAGCTGTTTGTCCAATCTAGACACGGTAGCCGCCGGCACGTCCACGCCCGCGTGCGCCTGACAGACGTCGCGCAGCGCCTCGCGTAGCTCCAGCACCGCGCGCAGGTCGGACTCAGTCAGGCCGGACAGCGGCACGTCGTGGTCCGCGCAGAACTCCACCAGTCCGCCCACGGTGCGCAGCGCGTCCCGGTCCATCTCCAAGTCCACGGTGTTAATCAAGTCCTGCACCAGCGCCAACCCCGGCGGCGCGGGCGCTCGGTCGCCCGGCTGAATCACGCTTGCCATGTTACCAGCTATCCCCCTAGTATCGGTAACGTGTTACCAGATGCATCCCCTCAAGTAGTAACGGACTTCCGGCGGTTCTGGGCCGGTCACACCGTCTCGGTCGTCGGCAGCCACGTCTCCGCCGTCGCCCTGCCGCTCATCGCCGCCCTCACCCTCGGCGCGGGCGCGGCCGGCGTCTCCGCCGTGGCCACCGCCGCGTACCTGCCCAACGTCGTGCTCCCCCTGCTCGCCGGGCATTGGCTCCAGACCCGCAAGCGCCGTCGCGCCATGATCACCGCCGACCTCGTGCGCTTCGCGGCGCTCCTGCTCATTCCCATCTCGTACGCACTGGGCTGGCTGTCCGTGCCGTTCCTCGTCGGCATCGCGCTCGTCGTCGGGGCGGCGAGCGTCGTCTTCGACATCGGCGGCTTCGCGTACCTGCCGACACTCGTGCCGCAGGCGTACCTGCCCAAGGCGAACCGGGCGATGCAGGGTTCGACCACCGCCGCCCAGGTCGCCGGGCCCGGCCTGGCCGGACTCCTCGTGCAGGTCGTCGGCGCCCCGTTCGCCATGCTCCTCGACGCGATCAGTTATCTGGCCAGCGCGTACGGGGTCGCCGCCGCGAAGCAGCCCGAACCCGACCCCGAGCCGACCCCCGCTACCAGCGTCTTCGACGGCCTTCGCCAACTGGGCGCGAACCCGTTCCTGCGAGCGCTGACCGCCCACGCCGCCATCTACAACGGCGCGGCCCAGATTCTCGTGGTCAACCTCGTCATCTTCGCGGTGACCGACCGCGGGCTCAGCGCCGGCGCGTACGGGCTGGCCATCAGCGCGGCCGGCGTCGGCGCGTTCGCCGGCACGATGCTGGCGCTGCGCCTGGCCGCTCGGTTCGGCTACGGCCGCGCGTTCGCCCTCTCGCTCGTCCTGTCGACCGGCGCTCCCCTGCTCATCGCCGTGCTCCCCGGCACCGGTACGCCGTTCGCCGCAGCCCTCGCCGCCGTCGAACTCGTCTCCGGCGTCGGGCTCGGCAGCGCCAACGTGCTCTCGGTGACCCTGCGCCAGATCGTCGCTCCACACGGGACAATCGCCCGGACGAACGGCGGCTACCGGCTGATCACGTTCGGCGTCCTGCCGGTCGGGTCGGCGCTCGCCGGAGTGCTCGGGCAACTGGTCGGCGCACGCTGGGGCGTGGCGATCGGCGCCGCCGGGCTGGCCGCGTCGGCGGTGCCGATGTTCGCCCGGCGCATCCGCACACTGCGTACGCCGGAATCCGCTCGCGCGGTCGTCGAGCCCGTTCGCGATCTCGCGCTGGCTACCGCCGATCGCTGAGCGTCGCGGCCGGGCCGGAACTCCGGCTCCACAGGGGAGCGACCGCGACGAGCCCGGCCAGCGCCGGCACCATCCCGAGCAGGCCGAGCGTGGTGCCCGACTTCGACGCCGCCGCCCATCCGACACTGGCCGCCCTCGCTCCCCGGTCGCCGACTTCGGATCGGCGGCCGAATTCGACCGGCTGCTCGCCACCGTCCTCGCCGGCATCCACGCCCAACCCGCCCTCACCGAGTGATGCGCCCCCGACGCCGCATCAGTGGAACGCACAGCACGGCGTCGGATTCGGCACCTCGAACGGCGCGATCCGCCCGCCCGGGGCCGGCATCGCCATCAGCACCAGGCGGCCGTCGGCGTACTGGGGGCGGACGAAGTCGCGGGTGTCGATCAGGGTCTGCGGATCGGGTTCCGGCGACGGCGCGCCCAGTACGCGTACCTCCTGAATCGCACTGATCGCGAGCAACTCCGCGACCGGCAGCGTCCCCACCAGGGCGGCCATCCCGGGATAGAGGACGGCCCGGCCGCCGTGGCCGGACTCGTGCAGCGCGGCCACCCGGGCGGCGACCTCGGCGTCGACCGGGTCGGGCCAGGAACCGGCGGCGGACAACGAGACGGCGACGCGGGGCTGGTCGCCGTGGACGAGGTGGGTGCAGGCGACGAGGTCGGCGAGGCCGAGCCCGGCCGCGGTCTCCCGCAGCCAGTGCTCGGCCTCCACGACGCTCGCGTGCCCCAGGTCGAGGCCCGAGATCATCGGCCCAGCGGGAGGACGAAGATCGGGTTCGTGTAGAACCAGAGGTCCTGCCACGGGTCGGCGGACCCGACGACGTCCATCGCCGGACCGACCGGGTCCACAGTGGTCCCGTTGAGGCCGACCGCCGTACGCTTCCCGTCGGTGCCGCGAAGCCGCAGGTAGAACGCCTTCTCGACGTCGGGGAAGGTGTAGGTCAGGGTGACCGTGCCGGTCGACGACGAGACGTCGAACGACTTGACGACCTTCGTCTTCGGGGTGCTGAAGACGTCCTTGTCGGCGGACGGTCCGGTGATCTCGCCCGCGATGAGGTCGACCCGGGCCAGCTTCGGCACGAACTGCGCCCAGTTCGAGCCGCTCGCCAGCTTGATCTTGATCTTCACCTGGACGTCCCGGCCGGTACGCACGGCGTACGTGCCGCCGAGGGTCGCCGTGCCGACGCGGACGTCGATGCCGTCGATCAGGCCGCCGTGGTCCACCCAGACCCGGCCGGCCCGCAGACCCGCCATGACCGCGGCGTACGACGGACGGGTCGCCCCGACGTGCGTACGGCTGTAGTAGCCGGGCCAGAAGTCACCGTTGGTGAGGATCGCCGGGCTGGAATAGACGGCGTCGTTGTACCGCCCGTTGGCGTTGAAGTCGCCGCCGCCGTTGACCGAGGTGTCGCTGTAGACCGAGTGCGAGTCGGAGTTCGCCGTGATCCACCACGGCTTGCCCTCGGCCAGCAGGCTGTCCCACAGGCCGCCGACGGTCGAGGTCATCCAGTCGAACCCGCCCCAGGTCCGGTAGCTCTCCAGCGGGTAGCCGGCGAACGACGCCGACGAGGGCGAGTTGTCGTAGTAGCCCCGGCCCGAGCCCGGGCCGAGCGGCGACGGGATGCCCGCGGCCTGGTGGCCCGGCGCACCCTCGAAGCCCAGCGCGATGCGTGGCGCGGCGTCGCGCCAGCCCCGGATCTCGTGCGGCGAGTCGATGCCCTTACGCGCCGGGTGGTTGGCGAAGAACATCGCGTCCTGTACGCGCTTCTTGGTGACCGCGTCGTTGAGGAAGTTCAGGCCCGCGATGGCGACGGCCTCGTTGGCCGAGGTCGACCCGGTGGTGTTGGTGACCACGCCGTCGAAGGCGTTCTCGAACTCCTTGAGGACCGCGACCTCGTTCTGGCCGGGGTGCACGAAGACCGTGCCGTGCTCGGCGGCCGGGATGTTCCACTCCAGACCCTGGAACACGAGGATGTCGTCGATCTCCTCGCGGGCGGCGCGGATGTCGGGGTTGACCTTCTCGACGCCGATCTTCGCGTGGGCGACGCTGCCGTGGTCGGTGATGACCATCCAGCCCAGCCCGTACGCGTGCGCGTGCTTGACGTGGTCGATGACCCGGTACTGCCCGTCCGAGCTGTGCTGGGTGTGGATGTGGTGGTCGCCGGCCAGCCAGACGAGGTCGCCCGCCTCGCCCTCGCGGTGGTTGTACGCCTCGGCCGACGTCTCGTGCTTGTCACCGGCGAAGGCCGGCGCGCCGATGAGGCCGCCGACGGCGGCGCCCGCGCCGAGCAGACCCGCCCCGCGCAGGAACGTACGCCGCGAGTTGTCCGACGGCGACAGTTCGGTGTCCGGCACGCTCAGGTCGAGCGCGGCCGGCAGGTCCGACCCGCTGACCGCGAAGTCGTGCGAGTGATCGTGGTGGTGATGGTGGTGTCCAAGTCCCATGTCTCGGCAATCTGGCCCTCCGGTGGCAACGGAGGTTGACGTCAACACCAAGATCAGGCGAACTTTTCGCAGGTAGGCCGATGACAGTCTGGTCATCCCCCCATTTCGGACACCGCCGGAGTGGACCAAGCGGGGAACGGGACGGTAACGGAAGATCGACTTGGGTTGACGCCAGCCGATGTGAGCGTTAACACTATCTGCGCAACACCCCCGCAACACGTCGTTCACCCGAGGGGTATGTCATGACTCGCGCCCGTTCCAGTCAGCCGCGTTCCGCGGTGATGACGGATGTGGCGCGGCTGGCCGGGGTGTCCCACCAGACCGTCTCCCGGGTGCTCAACGACCACACCAAGGTGCGTCCCGAGACCCGCGAGCGGGTGCTCGAGGCGATGCGGCAGCTGGACTACCAGCCCAACTCGGCCGCCCGGACCCTGGTGACCAAGCGTTCCAACACGCTGGGCATCGTCACCTTCGACAGCACGCTGTTCGGCCCGGCCTCGATGGTCTACGGCATCGAGCAGGCGGCGCGGGCGGCGGGCTACTTCGTCAGCATCGCCAGCATCAGCGCGCTCGGCCGGCGGGCGGTGCTCGACGCCATCAACCGGCTGCGCGAGCAGACCGTCGAGGGCATCGTCGCCATCGTGCCGAAGGATTCGGCGGCCGAGGCGCTCGACGCGGTTCCGGCGGGCATCTCGCTGGTCGGGGTCGGCATCGGACACACCTCCGGGGTGCCGATGGTCGGCGTCGACAACACCGCCGGGGCGGCGACGGCGACCCGGCATCTGCTCTCGCTGGGGCACGCGACCGTGCATCACATCGCCGGTCCGGCCGGCTGGCCTGAGGCGCGCGAGCGCCAGGCGGGCTGGCGGGAGGCGCTGGCCGAAGCCGGTGCGCCCGCACCTGAGGCGCTCGACGGCGACTGGAGTTCCCGGTCGGGGTACGAAGCCGGCCGGCGATTGGCCGCCGATCCGTCGGTGACCGCGGTCTTCTGCGCCAACGACCACATGGCCCTCGGTCTGCTGCGCGCCCTGCACGAAGCGGGTCGCGGGGTTCCCGACGACGTCAGCGTGGTCGGTTTCGACGACATCCCCGAAGCGCCGTTCATGATCCCGCCGCTCACCACGGTCCAGCAGGACTTCGGCGAAGTCGGCCGGCGCAGCATGCAACTGCTGGTGGAACTCGCCACCGGCGATCGCCCGCATGGGCAGATCCTGCTCACCCCCACGCTGCAGGTCCGCGACAGTACGCGCGACCTGCGCTGAATCCCCAGTGACCGGCCCGACGCAGGAGACTCGCCCCGATGAATGAGAGCGCTAACATCGAGGACCGCTGTTCCGGCAGCCATCAGCCGCCGTGTGGCCCGGGCCGCCGGAGGGGACGGCGGTCGGGGTGGGAGTCGACGCCCACCTGACCGTTCCGGCGGCCCGGACCACCGGCTCACCGCCCCATCCCGCCGAAGACGCGCCGCTGAGCAGAGCGGCGAGAACAGAAAGCGGCCGGCGCTGAACCCGCCGGCCGCGTACCACCGCACACAGCTCCACAAGGGACAAAGCGTCAGCCCATTTTCGGCGGCCCGGTTTGCCGACCGGGTCCAGCCTTGAAGGAGAGTGAACAGTGTTAAGGAAGTCTACAACCGTCCTGCTAGCCGCCGTGATCGCGGTTGCGGGGCTGGCCGCCTGCTCGAAGAAGGAGCCGGGCGGCAGCAGCGACGACGGCAAGCTCACCCTCGGCTTCTCTCAGGTGGGCGCCGAAAGCGGATGGCGTACGGCGAACACGAAGTCGGTCCAGGAAGCGGCGGCCGCCGCCGGCATCGACCTGAAGTTCTCCGACGCCCAGCAGAAGCAGGAGAACCAGATCCAGGCGATCCGCTCGTTCATCGCCCAGAAGGTCGACGTCATCGCCTTCTCGCCGGTGGTCGAGTCGGGCTGGGACGCGGTGCTCAACGAGGCGAAGGAGGCGAAGATCCCGGTCATCCTCACGGACCGCGCGATCGACTCGCCCGACACCTCGCTCTACCAGACCTTCCTGGGCTCGGACTTCATCAAGGAGGGCAACCTCGCCGGCGAGTGGCTGGTCAAGCAGTACGAGGGCAAGACCGACCCGGTGAACATCGTCGAGCTGCAGGGCACCACGGGTTCCGCGCCGGCCAACGACCGCAAGAAGGGCTTCGGCGACATCATCGCCAAGGACTCCAAGTTCAAGGTCGTGGCGTCGCAGACCGGCGACTTCACCCGGGCCAAGGGCAAGGAGGTCATGGAGGCCTTCCTGAAGGCGCACCAGGACATCGACGTGCTCTTCGCGCACAACGACGACATGGGCCTGGGCGCGATCGAGGCGATCGAGGCGGCCGGCAAGAAGCCGGGCGTCGACATCAAGATCATCACGATCGACGCGGTCCACGACGGCATGCAGGCACTGGCCGACGGAAAGATCAACTTCATCGCGGAGTGCAGCCCGCTGCTCGGCCCGCAGCTGATGGAGCTGGTCAAGAAGGTCAAGAACGGTGAGAGCGTCGAGAAGCGCATCGTCACCAACGAGACCACCTTCACGCAGGAGCAGGCCAAGGCCGCCCTGCCGGAGCGCAAGTACTAGGCCCGAGCGCGGGCGGGGTGGCGACGCCCCGCCCGCGCAGGCGGAGATTGGGAGTAGCGGCCATGAGCCAACCGGTCCTCACCATGACCGGGATCAGCAAGCAGTTCCCCGGCGTACGCGCGCTCGACGGGGTCGACTTCCGGCTGTTCCCCGGTGAGGTGCACGCCCTCATGGGCGAGAACGGCGCCGGCAAGTCCACCTTGATCAAGGTGCTCACCGGGGCGTACAGCATCGACTCCGGCGACATCGCGCTCGCCGGACGCCCGGTGCGGTTCGGCAGTCCGCTGCAGGCCCAGCAGGCCGGGGTCAGCCCGGTCTACCAGGAGATCAACCTCTGCGCCAATCTCTCGGTCGCCGAGAACATCTTCATCGGCCGCCAGCCTCGAAAATTCGGCTCCATCGACTGGGCGACGATCCGGCGGCGCTCCCGCGACCTGCTCCAGCGGCTGCGGCTCGACATCGACGTGACCGCCGCGCTGGGCACCTACTCGCTGGCCGTCCAGCAGATGGTCGCGATCGCCCGCGCGATCGACATCGAGGCCAAGGTGCTCATCCTCGACGAGCCCACCTCCAGCCTCGACACCACCGAGGTCCAGCAGCTGTTCACGGTGATGCGCGAGCTGAAGGACGAAGGCGTCGCGATCCTGTTCGTCACGCACTTCCTCGATCAGGTCTACGAGATCGCCGACCGGATCACGGTGCTGCGCAACGGCCGCCTCGTCGGCGAGTATCCGACCGCCGAGCTGTCGCATGTGGACCTCGTGACCGCGATGATCGGCAAGGAGCTGACCACCCTGGAACAGCTCGAAGACCAGCCCCGGCCGGAACTGTCCGCGCTGGAGTCGGGCTTCCCCCTGGTCGAGACGGTGGAGCTGGGCCGCAAAGGCTCCATCGCCCCGTTCGACCTCACCATCCACCCCGGCGAGGTGGTCGGCCTGGCCGGCCTGCTCGGCTCCGGGCGTACCGAGGTCGCGCGGCTGCTGTTCGGCGCCGATCGCGCCGACCACGGCCGGCTCCAGCTCAACGGCACGCCGGTCACCCTGCGTAGCCCCCGCGCCGCGATGGCCCACGCCATCGCGTTCTGCTCCGAGAACCGCCGCACCGAAGGCCTCGTCGAGGAGCTCACGGTCCGCGAGAACATCGTCCTAGCACTTCAAGCGGTACGCGGATGGACGCGCCCGATTCCGCGACGCACGCAGGACGAACTGGTCGCCAAATACATCTCGGCGTTGCAGATCCGTCCCGCCGACCCGGATCTGCCGGTGCGCAACCTGTCCGGCGGCAATCAGCAGAAGGTGCTGCTGGCCCGCTGGCTCATCACCGAACCGAAACTGCTCATCCTCGACGAGCCGACCCGCGGCATCGACGTCGGCGCCAAGGCCGAGATCCAGAAGCTGGTCGCCGGGCTGTCCCGCGACGGCCTCGCGGTGCTGTTCATCTCGGCCGAACTCGAAGAGGTGCTGCGGCTGAGCCACAAGGTCGGCGTACTGCGGGACCGCAAACTCGTCGCCCAGCTGGCCAACACCGACGACCTCGACGCCGATCGCGTCCTGCAGACGATCGCGCACGGAGCGGATGTCTCACCAGGAGCTGCAGCATGACTCGTCTCGCCACGGCGGCCCGCACCGCCGCGACCCATCGCCTGTTCTGGCCGGCCCTCGTGCTCGCCGTCCTCGTGCTGGGCAACGTCGCGTTCACGCCCAACTTCCTGCACATCGAGGTACGCGCGGGCCACCTCTACGGCAGCCTGATCGACATCCTGCGACTGGGTGCGCCGCTGGTCGTCGTGTCCCTCGGGATGACCGTCGTCATCGCCACGCGAGGCATCGACCTGTCGGTCGGCTCGACCATCGCCATCAGCGGCGCGCTGGCCTGCCTGGTGATCAGCGACCAGGGCGACCAGAACTCGGTCGGCGGCGTACTGGTCGCCGTCGGGCTGGCCCTGGCGTTGTCGCTGGTGCTCGGCCTGTGGAACGGCTTCCTCGTCGCCGGGATCGGCATCCAGCCCATCATCGCCACGCTCATCCTCATGGTCGGCGGCCGGGGCATCGCCCAGCTCATCACCGACGGGCAGATCATCACCGTCAACAGCGACCCCTACGAGCTGATCGGCGGCGGATACCTCGCGACGCTCCCCTTCTCCGTGCTCGTGGCCGTCGTCATGATCGCCGTCACCACTGTGCTGGCCCGGCGCACTGCGTTGGGCGTACTCATCGAAGCGACCGGAGGCAACGCGGAGGCCAGCCGGCTCGCGGGCATCCGGGCCCGCGGGATCATGGTCATGGTCTATCTGTTCTGCGGCCTGTGCGCGGGCATCGCGGGCCTGATGATCAGCTCGAACGTGCACAGCGCCGACGGCAACAACGCGGGCCTGTGGTACGAGCTGGACGCGATCCTGGCCGTCGTGATCGGCGGGACGTCGCTCGGTGGCGGACGGTTCTCGCTCGGCGGCACCGTCCTCGGCGCGCTCATCATCCAGGCGCTGTCGACCACCGTCTACACCGTCGGCATCCCACCGGAGACGACGATGCTGTTCAAGGCGGTCGTCGTGACGATCGTGTGCCTGATCCAGTCCCCCGCGTTCCGGGCCAAGGTCTTCGGGCGGCGCCCGCGATCCACCCCGACGACGCCGTCCGAGCCCGCCAAGATCGAGGTGCCCGCATGACGACCGTGCCCGTCCGACAGCGATGGCGGCCGCAGGAGCGGCACATCCCGGTGCTCGCGACGCTGGGCCTGCTGGCCCTGATGTACGGGCTGGGCTCGCTGCGCTACATCGGCTTCAACGACCCGCAGATCATCCTGAACGTCTTCATCGACAACGCGTTCATCCTGGTGGTCGCGGTCGGCATGACCTTCGTGATCCTGACCGGCGGCATCGACCTGTCGGTCGGCTCGGTCGTCGCGCTGACCACGATGCTGACCGCGGTGCTGCTGGAACGGGCGCACTGGCCGGTGCCGTTGGTGATCCTCGCCGGGCTGACGGCCGGCGCCGCCCTCGGCTTCGGCATGGGCTGCATCATCCACTTCTTCGAGATCCAGCCGTTCATCGTCACCCTCGCCGGGATGTTCCTCGCCCGCGGCATCTGCTACGCCATCAGCACCTCCTCGATTCCGATCAACGATCCCTTCTGGACCTACATGGGCAGGTCGCTCAAGTTCGGGTCGCTGAAGGTGACCTGGAGCGTGCTCATCGCCGTCGCGGTCGTCGTGATCGCAGCGCTCGTGCTGGCGTTCACCAAACTCGGGCGCGACGCGTACGCCGTCGGCGGCAACCCGCAGTCCGCGCTGCTCATGGGCCTGCCCGTCGGGCGTACGCGCATCGCCGTCTACACGATCAGCGGCCTGTGCTCGGCGCTGGGCGGCGTCCTGTTCACCTTCTACCTGCCGTCAGGCAACAGCCTGCACGCCATCGGCATGGAGCTGACCGTGATCGCGGCCGTCGTCATCGGCGGTACGCTGCTCACCGGCGGCACCGGCTACGTCTGGGGCACCGCGCTCGGCGTACTGGCGCTGGGCCTGATCCAGACCATCATCACCTTCGAGGGGACGCTCTCGTCGTGGTGGACCAAGATGGTCATCGGCATCCTGCTGTTCGTCTTCATCCTGCTCCAGCGGCTCATCGCCGCCCGCCGCCCCACCACCTAACCCCCTCCCCCTCCCCCCGCTTTACGCGTTGATCATGGAGTTAACTGTGGTCTCGACGGTGTGTCGGCACCGGAAACTCCATGATCAACGCACTATGTTGATATCAGTGGATGTACTGATATAGTGGGACGACCACAGCGGTGGCCGGGTAGGCAGCCGGTTCCGGAAGCCTTCACCGCGAGGCTGTCAGCTTCCGCCTACCCGCCGAAGGATGTGGACCGATGCGAAGTCCCCGCCGCCTGTCCCTGCTCGCCGTACCGCTGATGGTGCTGGCGAGTCTCGGATTCCCGACGCCCGCCCAGGCGATCGTGACGTTCAGCAGCACCGCCGTGAATCAGAACGGCGGCAACTGCATGGACCTGCCCAACGGCTCCGCCACCAACGGTGTGCAGCTGCTGCAGTACGGCTGCAACTCCGGCACGAACCAGACCTTCACCTTCACCCCGGTGTCCGGAACCACGGATCTCTACACCGTCAACACCCTCAACGCCGGCAAGTGCGTCGACGTCTACGGGGCCTCCACCGCCGACAACGCCACGATCATCCAGTGGAGCTGCCACGGCGGTACCAATCAGCAGTGGCGGCTGACCGCCGTGACCGTCAGCGGCACCGACAAGACGTTCAACGTCGTCTCGGCCAGCTCCGGCAAGTGCATCGTCCCGAGCGGCGGCTCCTCAGCGTCGAACACCGGCCTGGTGCAGCTGCCGTGCAGCACCGCCACCAGCCGGGTCTGGCGACTGCCCGGGTTCAACGGCGGTACCACGCCGACGCCGGGCACGTTCACCAACCCGTTGAAGGCACAAGGGCCGGACCCGTGGCTCCAGTACTACAACGGGTACTACTACCTGGCCACGACGACGTGGAACCGCACCATCACGATGCGCAAAGCCACCACCCTGCGCGGCCTGGCCAGCGCGACCGACCAGGTGATCTTCAACCTGACCAACCCCAACGGCGCCGGCACCATGTGGGCGCCCGAGTTCCACCTGCTCAACGGCCCGAACGGGCAGCGCTGGTACCTGTACTACGTCGCCGGAGTAGAGCCCTACAACCTCGGCACCCAGCGCATCCACGTCCTGGAGAGCTCCGGCCTCGACCCGATGGGCCCGTACACCTTCAAGGCCGACCTGCTCGACCCGACCTCGGACAACACCTGGGAACTAGACCCGAGCATCCTGCAGCTCAACGGCAACCTCTACCTGCTAGGCACCTACTACAACGGCTCCCAGCCGATGTTCATCCGCCAGCTGAGCAACCCGTGGACCGCGGCCGGGACACGGCGCCTGCTGTCCACACCCACCTACAGCTGGGAGACCGTCGGTGGCGCGGTCAACGAAGGCGCCGAAGTCATCCAGCACGGCGGCAAGACGTTCATCGTCTACTCCGCCAGCCACTGCTCCACTCCGGACTACAAACTGGGCCTGCTCACCTGGAACGGCGGCGACCCGCTCAACTCGTCGTCCTGGGTCAAGTCCGCGAACCCGATCTTCACCCGCAATGACGGAGCTGGAGTGTTCGGACCGGGCCACAACGGGTTCTTCAAGTCCCCGGACGGCACCGAAGACTGGATCGTCTACCACGCCAACTCGTCCGCGTCGGGTGGCTGCGACATGAACCGGTCGACGCGGGCCCAGAAGATCTCGTGGAACGCCGACGGCACGCCGAACTTCGGTACGCCGGTCGGACTCGGGGTGACACTCACCGCGCCTTCAGGTGAGCCCACTTCCTGACCTCCGCCCCTTTCTGCGCTGACCCGCTTTTCGCGCTGGATCAGGGTTCTGGGTCGAATCAAGGTGCAAGATTCGACCCAGAACCCTGATCCGGTTACGTTCACGATCGGGCAGCCGGGTCCCATCAGACGCCGTCGTGGCTATGCGCCCGTGGGCCTGCGTTTTCGGCCCGCTTTCAAGATCAAGCGCCGCTGGTCCAGGCTGTCGTGGAGCTTCAGTAGGTCAACGGAGCTGGGGGCGTACGCGGCGGGAAGCGCTGAACAGTGCGAATCCGATCAGGATCGACAGCGCGCCGAGGACTGCCACGACGGGCCGGGGTCCGTGGGAGTTCGGCAGCACGGGCACATCGCGTACCAGGACCATCTCGTCGGGGTTGGCCAGTCCGTGGTCGACCGGGATCTCGCCGCCGGTCAGTTGGGTGGTGACCGCGGTGGCGACGAACAGGTAGCAACCAGGAGCGGTCAGAGTCACCGGCTGGGTCTGGAACGCTCCGTTCGCGTCGACCTCCCGCACCGGGAGCGTGGCTGCCACCGGCGGACGCGCCGTCAGCCACTCGACGCTCGCGCAGCTGCCGTCCGGGCCAGGCGTCACCGGGCCCAGCACCCGGGGCGTGATGGTCACCGTCCGGCCCGGCAGCAGTCCGGCGACGGTCACGCGGTCGGACACCGTGGTTCCCGGGTCGACGGTGTGCTCTGACGTCTGCGTGGCGATGGTGAGCACCGGTGGGATCACCTGCCGGATGACGAGCACTGTCTCGGCCGGATCGCCGGGCGGGAAGACTACCGGGTCCCCGACGTCCGGATCCAGTGTCCCGCCGAACGAGTAGCACCCCGGTTCACTCAGCACGACTGAGCTGGTGGTATAGCTCCCTTCGGCGGTCATCATGACCGGATCGAAGGTCCGCTCGACCGAGGCATCGGCCCAGTCCACGGCGGCACAGCCGGTGGCGGGCCGGGACACCGGACCGTAGAGCGAGACGGTGAGGACAGCCTGCCGCCCAGACGGCAGGCCGACGACCGTGAACCGGTCGGTGACGGCGGCTCCGACCTCGATCTGGTCGGCGGAAACCTGGCTGAACAGATGCGGGCTGATCGGCGGTACGACGATCGTGACCGGCTTGCTCGCCTCGCCGTTGAGCGTCAGCGGCTCGGCGAGCATCATCTGCTGCACCGGGTACGCCGGATCCGGGACCATCAAGGTGCCGGTCTGCGCTACGACCGGGCCCTCGGCATGGATCGTCGCCGTGCCGGCCGACGCCGAGGAGAGCCACAACTGCGTACCGGGTGCGAGGGGGCCACCGGTGAACGGTTGGGTGCCGGCACCGTCCAGGTACGCCTGAGCGCCGTCGACGGTCACCGTCACGTCGCCGGTCGCGTCGGCTCCGATCGCGTACGGGCCGATGAGGCCGCCCGTCGAGCCGCCGTCCGGGCCGTCGATCGTGGGCGTCGGATCGGCCGGTTCGGTCATCGGGCCTTTCGCGAGGACCTCCGTGACGACGGTGCGTACGACGTTGTAGAGCGCCTGGTCCTGATAGTTCGGCGGCATGACGACGCCGTCGGTGAAGTAGTGGATGGCCATGGCCACCGTGCCCGAGCGTTGCCGGTTCATCACGGTCGGGTTGGTCGACGGCACGGCCGGCGCGTTGGCGACCGGCCAGTACTCGGCGAGGATCCGGCGCACGTAGCCTGCGTTGCGGATGGTGCCGTCCCAGGGTTCCGGATCGTAGCCCGTGCCGGTCCGCTGCCCGGCGGCCCACTGCACGCAGTAGGCGGAGCCCACGACCGTGGTCCCGGTCGGATCGCGGAAGTTATAGCGGCACGAGTTGGTGCCCGACGTCGGCGTGTAGCCCGCCGGATCGTAGCCGAACGCCGGGTAGCCGCTCGTGATGTCGTATCCGGCCGGGACGATGAAGGGCTTGGGCTGGTTGTACGGCGGATCGGGCCGAACGCCGACCTCGATGCAGCCGTTGGTGCCGTACTGGACGGCGGCGAACGGTGGTGTCTGTGCCTGGGCTCGCACCGAGTTCCCCAGCAGTACGACCACCAGCGCCGTCAGCACTGCGACCCATGCCCCCGTTCTCCGCATGCCGGGCAGCTTAACTGCCCAAACGGGACAATTCACCGAAGCATCCTGGCGTTTCGCGCCAACCCAGCACGCCACCCGCGAGCCCGTCCAGCCGAAATCGGGTCGCAGGGTCGGCGTCGCGAGCTTTATCGTGCGTACCTCAACCACGATCTTGGGAGGTCGCCATGCGCCAGTATGAGAACGTCGAGCCGTCCTTTTGAGCCGACCAGCAAACGCCGCCGGGGGTTCCCTCTAGCGAGACCCAGGTCAAGCGGGGCGTACGCGTCGTCGGGCACGACACCGAGCTGGTCGAGAAGCTCGGCGGCAAGGACCCCTGCCCGTGTGGTTCCGGGCGGCGGTTTCCGCCGGTGCTGCCGGACCGGCGGCCGCTATGACGACACCAACGGCCACTACTACGTACGCGATTGAACGCGCGATCCCCGGAGTCGGTCGGCCGTTTCCGGGGATTGACTATGTGAACGCCCGGTGAACACTGAGCGGGTGGCTCTCCTCATCATGATCATGCTCGTCGGGCTGGCCGCCGCCAACGGCGCCAACGACGTCTCGAAAGGCGTCGCCACCCTGGCGGGGGCCGGTGTGACCGCGTACCGGACGGCGATCTTGTGGGGCACCGCTGCGACGTGCGCCGGCGCGCTGCTGTCCATTCAGCTCGGTCGCGGGATGGGCAAGCTGTTCTCGACCGGCATCTTCTCCGGTACGCCGACCAGCGAATTCGCCCTGGCCGTACTGGTCGGCGCGGCGTCATGGGTGACGTTGGCCAGTGTCACCAAGCTGCCGGTGTCGACCACGCATGCGATCGTCGGTTCGCTGATCGGCGCGGGCCTGGTCCTGCGAGCCGACGCGGTCCGCTGGGACGGGTTGGTCGCGAAGGTCGTCGTGCCGTTGTTGCTGAGCATCGCGGTCGCGTACGCCGTCTCACTGGTGCTGACCTTGCTGGCGCGGCTGATCACCCCCAAGAACGCCGAGCCAGCCGTCGAAGCCCCGCAACCGGTGTCCGATCGTGGCTCCTTCGCCGCCTTGAACGGGTTGCACTGGCTGTCGAGTGGGGCCGCCAGCGCTGCCCGGGGTCTCAACGACACCCCGAAGATCGCCGCGATCGGCGGGTTCGCCCTGATCCCGGCGGGCTACAGCGCCACGACCGTCAGTCTCGTGGTCGCGCTGGCGATGACGGCGGGCAGTCTGCTCGGCGTACGCGTCGCGCGCCGCCTTGGGGAGAAGGTGGTTCGGCTCAACCACACCGAGGGCTTCACCGCGAATCTCACCACCGCGACGCTGGTCGGCCTGGGCGGTGTCTACGGCTGGCCGATGTCGACCACGCAGGTGTCCACGGGCGCGATCGTCGGCACGGCGCGCACCGATCTCAGCCGGTTGTCCGGCAAGACGCTGCGCGATTTCGGCATCGCCTGGCTCGTCACGCCGATCTGGGGTGCGGCCGTCGCCGCGCTCGTCATGTCGTTCGCGAAGTAACTCCGCATCCGCCGGATGAGGCGGGAACAATGGCTGTATGCCCGGTTGGGTGCTGCATCTCGACATGGACCAGTTCATCGCCGCCGTCGAACTCCTTCGGCGGCCTGAACTGCGTGGGCGCCCGCTGGTCGTCGGCGGGGACGGGGATCCGACCAAGCGGGGTGTCGTCAGCACCGCGTCCTACGAGGCTCGGGCTTTCGGCGTACATTCCGGTCAACCGCTGCGGACCGCCGCGCGCCGTTGCCCTGACGCCGTCTTCCTGCCGGTCGACCGGCAGGCGTACGAGGAGGCCTCCGCTTCGGTGTTCGCGACCTTGCGCGGCTCCGGCGCGGTGGTCGAGCCGCTGGGCTGGGACGAGGCGTTCCTGAGCCACGAGGCCCTCCTGCGGGTCTCCGACCCGGAGGTGTTCGCGCGCGAGATTCAGCGCCGCGTACGCCTGACGACCAGGCTGGACTGCAGCATCGGCATCGGCCAGACGAAGCTGCAGGCGAAGATCGCGACCGGCTTCGGCAAGCCGCACGGCGTGTTCCGGCTGACCGCCGCGAACTGGTTCGCGGTGCTCGGCGATCGGGGCACGGACGTGCTGTGGGGCATCGGCCCGAAGACGGCTCGGAAGCTCGCCGAGCTTGGCATCCACACGGTACGCGAGCTGGCCGCGACGAACCCCGCCGAGCTGGCCGGGGCCTTCGGGCCGGCCACCGCGCCGTGGCTGTGGCGGCTGGCCAACGGCGGCGACGATTCGCCGGTGACCGGCGAGGCCTGGGTGTCGCGGTCGGCCGGTCAGGAACACACCTTTCAGGAAGACCTCACCGACTGGGCCGAGGTACGCGACGAGGTCGCCCGCATGGCGGCCGACGTCGGACGGGCCGCCCTCGCCGACGGCCGAGACGTCAAGCAGGTCGTGGTGAAGGTGCGCTATGCCCCGTTCCTCACCGAGACGCATGGGCGGACCCTGTCCGAGCAGCCGGCCGGCGAAGCGGCGATCATCGAGGCGGCGATGACGGCCCTGGGCCGGTTCGAGCGTCGGCGCCCGGTGCGGTTGGTCGGCGTACGCGCGCTGTTTCGGCCCGACTAGCACTCAGGCGGCGGTCCCATCCGGCGTACGCCGGGCGACGAATTCCTCCTGACGACGGGAGGAGCCGGGATGTGGCCGTTTCACGGTCGGGACGCCGAGGTGGCGAGCGTCGGGCGGGCGCTCGGCCAACGGGTGACGGTATTGATCACCGGACCGCCCGGGCAGGGGAAGTCCCGGCTTGCCTGGGAATGCGTGTCCGGTGTGGACGGGGCGGCGTACTGGGTGACGGCGACGAGAGCGGCGGCGGCCATTCCGCTGGCGGCGGTGTTGCCGCTCATCCCGCCCGACGCCGTACTCGCTGATCGGACGCACGTTCTGCGCGCGGCAGAGCAGCGGTTCCGGCGGGAATCGGCCGTCATCGGCGTCGACGACGCGCCCCTGCTGGACGAGGCGTCGGCCGCGCTGCTGGCCCATCTGAGCCGGGCGGGGCTGGCTCGGCTCGCGCTCACCGCCCGATCCGGGGAGACGCTGCCGGACGCGCTCGCCCCGCTGATCGGCGAGGTCGTCGAGCTGCCGCCGTTGCCGGAGGACGCCGTCGACCACCTGATCGATCATGCCAGTGCTGCCCGCGTACCAGTGAAGACGCGGCGCCGGTTGCATCGACTGGCCGGCGGAAACCCGCTGGCCCTGCGGGAGTTGTTGCACGGCGCGCGGCCGGGCGGGCTCGCGGACCTGGTGACCGCGCGGCTGGCCGGGCTGCGTGAGGCCGGGCGGAGCACGATCGAGTTCGTGGCGTGTGGCGAGCCGCTCGCGTTCGGCCTGCTGGAGCGGCTGGTGGGGATCGACGCGATCAGCGACGCCGAGGACAGTGGACTGATCATTGTGGAGCGCTCGGGCTCGCGGCGCGTCGTCCGACTTGGACACCCGCTCTACGGCGAGGTGCTGCGTGCGGGCCAGACAGTCACACGCGCGACGCGGACCTACCGCCGGCTCGCGGGCGCGCTGCTGGCCACGCCGCTGCGCCGGCACGGCGACGCGCTCCTCGCGGCCCTGTGGCAGGTCGAAGGTGCACACATAACCCAGCCCCCACTGGTACGCACAGGGGCGCGACTGGCGATCGGTCACGCGGATCTGCAGCTCGCGGAACGGCTGGCGCGCGCGGTCCGGGACGTCGATCCGGGGGCCGAAGCCGACCGCCTGCTCGCCGAGATCGCCGTCTATCGGGGTCGCCTCGACGAGGCGAAGACATTGCTCGTCAACCCGCCCGAGGGCGATCGCACGGAGTGGACGGTCACCCGAGCCGAGGCGATGTATTGGGGCGACGGGGATCTGACCCAGGCACTGCATACTTTGGACTCTGTCGGCGGCGAGCCGCTCGCCCGTGGTTCCCGATCGTGGCTGCTGTTCTTCGACGGGCGCTGCGGTGAGGCCGCGTACTGGGCGGCCGGTGTGCTCGGCGATCCGGCTGCCGAGCCGAAGGCGACGGCCTGGGCCGGAGCAGCGGCGGCAGCGGCCAACGGGTTCCTCGGGCGACTGCCTGCCGCACGACAGGCGTACGCGACGGCTGCCCGACGGATCACCGACCACACCGGACGACTGCCCTGGGCGCAAGTGGAGATCGACACTGGACTGTGCCTGGCGTACCTGGCCAGTGGGCGACCCCGCGCCGCGGAGAAGCTCGCCCTGGCGGGCTACCGGACCGCGCTCGACGGCGGAGCCGCGATGATGGTCTGCGGCTGGGCCCTGTACGCCGGCCTGGCCGCCCTCGCCCGTGGCCACCACGAGAAAGCCGAACGCCTGCTCGCCGAGGCGCAAGCCGGGTTCGACGTCGACGACACCTTCCGCCTGAGCCGCACGATCCGGGCCGCCCGCGCCGCAGCCGCCGCCCTCGCCGGACGCGCCGCGGCGGCGGACCTGATGGCAGCCGCCGACGAGCGGGCGCACCCGAGCGATCAGGTCTTCGAACCCTGGATCGAAGGCTGGCGCGCCTGGGCCGAGTACGCCGCCGGCAACCTGGCCGCCGCCGTCGAAGCCACCCGGCGATCGCACGACCTCGCTGACAAGGCCGGTATGCCGATCGTCGCCGCGCTCGCTCGCTACGACCTCGCTCGGCTCGGCGTACATGCTCCGCCGCCCGCTGGCCGGGGCTCTCTTGTCGGCCGCTCCCCGGCTGGCGTCGGCGACGGACGGGGATTCGCGGGCTTGTTGGATCGCGCTGCCGCCGCGTTGGCCGACCCCGACGCGGCGGACTGCCTCGAACAGGCGGCGCGGTCACTGGCCCGGCGCGGTTACGACCTGCACGCCGCGGAGCTGTGGCGTACAGCGGCTCGACGGCACCGGAGGCGACAGCGGTGGGCCGAATCCGACCTCGCCCAGGCCGCCGGATCCAGCCTTGCCGAGGCTGCGGGTTCGGGCCTCGCGGAGGCTGCGGGTTCGGGCCTCGCGGAGGCTGCGGGTTCGGGCCTCGCCGAGGCGAAGACGCCGCTCATGCGCGCCGGGGAGAACACCTCCCTGCTCACCTTCCGCGAACGGCAGGTGCTGCTGCTCGCCGCCGAGCACACCAGCGTCGCCATCGCCGCCCAGCTCGGGCTGGCCGTGCCGACGGTGAACAACAACCTGGCTCGGGCGTACCAGAAGCTCGGCATCCGAGGCCGCGCCGACCTGCGCCGCCTGCTGCGCTGATCCACTTCGGCGTCGGCGGAACTTTCGCCCTGGTGGTGTCGTTGGAGGCCGATTTCGACATCGGGAAGGCGAAAGATCGGCCGCCTGCTGGTTAGCTGCATTCATCTACCTCGCTCGGCGGGGCGCTCCTAGCGTCGGGGCCAGTCCCGCCGCACCCGGTGGGGCACGACCACCTGGAGGGTCCATGAAGCTGCACCGACGACTGGTCGCCCGCGTGGCGGCGCTCATCATGGGGCTGACGGCCGCCACTGTCGGTCTCGTCGCCGCGCCGCCGGCCGCGTACGCCGCGTCCTGCCAGACCGACGCCCACGTCTACTTCATCTACGGCGGGCTGTACGTGAAGTGGGAGTCCGACGCCGTGGACGGCGGCACCTACGACTTCCACCTGTATTACAACTACACCTACAGCTTCCAGCTCGGCGGCAACGGCATCGAGCCCGGCACCACCCCGCGCTGGGAGGCGTACCGGCCGGACAACAGCTTCGTGGGCTCGAACGAGAGCACGACGGCCAGCGGCAACTGTGTCTCCAACCAGAAGTACTTCAGCGTCTCCGCGGGACCGGGTGAGGTCTACACGTACAAGGCGAGCTACGTGAAGGGGAGCCACGACGGGGAGGTGCAGGGCCAGGCGCACTTCCGGCTGATCTTCGACACCGCACCGCCGGTCAGCGACCCCGACCCGGACCCCAACGACCCGTGTCCGGGTGTGCGGATCTGCCCGATCGAATACTGACCGGGTACGCGGCGGGGCCGGGAACGGTCCCGCCGCACGGCTTCCAGCTACCGCGAAGGTCCGGATCGGACCCGGCATCGCGGCGATCGACGACCATGGCAGAATCACCCGGGGCCGCGATCGGCCTAGACCAGTATCGTTTCACCTCGCCGTGCCCATCGCCGTGTCCTGGGAGTCCGAAGCTCGTGAGCGTTGAACCCACGTCGTCGCCGGAATCGGCCAAAGGCTCGTCCTTCTGGACGTCGCTGCCCGGCCTGCTCACCGCCATCTCCGGTCTGCTGACCGCGCTCGTCGCGGTCGGCGCGTTCGTCTACCAGATCGCCGGGTCCGACAAGGACGACTCCCCCGCGTCCGCCGCTGGAACCTCGACCTCCGCGAACCCGGTGACGACGTCGCCGAAGCCCGCGCCGAGCCAGAGCACGCCGACCGGTGGCGCCGACGATCCGCTGTGGCACAACACGATGCTGTTCTCCAACTACGGGATCGACTTCGATTCGGTGCCGCCGGTCATCCGGCCCGAGCATGGCGGCATGGACACGTACGACGCCGGCGGCAGGATCTCCACCGCCAGCTTCTCCATGATCGCGCAATGGAAGGGCGCCGCCGACCCGACCGCGGCGGACTGCGCCGACCTGGTGGCCCGGGAAGGCCACGGTGTGAGGGCCGACTCGGAGAAGTACTTCAAGGGCGCGCGGTTCTGCCTACGATCCGGCGACTCGGAATACATCGTGCTCATCAAGTTCATCAGCGTGACCGGCGACGAGGCGAAGATCGACGCGACCGTCTGGGCCCCCCGCTGACCCGCTCCCGTCCGTCGCAACGGCGCTCAGATCACGACGTCACGACCTGAGCGCCACCACCAGTGGCAGCGACGTCGGCGCGACGTATTCGTGGCCGGGGTGCTCAATGTGCAGGTGATAATCGGAATCGCCGGCGTCGGCGACGCCTTGGACATTGTCGGCCAGCAGTTCCAAGGACTCTGCGCCGCCGTCGAGTCGCAGCGTGTCACCTTCCACTGAGACGCGCACGGCTTGACCGGTCAACGTGATGGTCACCGTCGACAGCGCCCTATCGGATGGGGCCGGATCGGTCCGCCGATCGAGAGTAATCGGCTCCTGCTCTCCCCGTAGACGCTGCGCCAGGCGCGACAGATCCTCCGCGGAGCCGGACAGCTCGATCTCGCCCGTCGATTCGGCGTAGACGATTCGCATCCGTCGTTCTCCTCTCCTGGTCGCGCGCATCAGTATGCGGGCTCACGGCCTGCGCGGACGATGGTCAACCGCTAGCCTGTCGCGATGATCACCCCTGACGGGCCGCTCGACGCCGTCGGTGTCTCCGCGGCCGCCGTACGCGTCTATCGCGCCATGCTGCGCTCGCCGGGTCGCCCGGTCGACGCCGGGTTGGCCGAGGAGGTCGGGCTGCCCGGGGCTCGGCTGGCCGACCTGGTGGGTGAGCTGATTCAGGCCGAGCTGGTCGAGCGAGGCGAGGGCGGTCATCGGGCGCGGGATCCCAAGGTCGGGATCGCGGCGCTGGTCCGGGGCCGGCAGGAGGCGCTGGAGCAGGTGCTGCAGGCCGCGTCCGCGTTGGCCGTCGAGTACGCCGAAGGCATCACCCGCAGTGAGCCGAGCCGGTTGGCCGAGGTGGTCGACGGCGAGCGGGCGGCCGTCGACATGATGATGGAGTTGGTGGGGTCGGCGACCCGGGAGGTCGCGGTGCTGGACGCGCCGCCGTATGTGGATCATTCCGCGTCGGCGAAGGCGGAGCAGTCGCTGTTCGATCGCAACATCCGTAATCGGGCCATCTATGCGACGGCCGCGTTGGAGTTGCCTGGACGGTATGACGTGATCATGGCGGCGATCCGGTCGGGCGAGCAGGCCCGGACGCTGGCCGACGTGCCGTTGAAGCTGATCGTGGTCGACGGCGTACGCGCGTTGTTGCCGTTGTCGGTGCGGGAGGGCCGGATTCGCAGCGTCATCGTGGTGCATCCGTCGCTGCTCTCCTCGGCGTTGGCGGCGTTGTTCGAGTCGTTGTGGGAGCGGGCCGCGCCGTTGCGGCCGGACACCCCTGGGCTGCCCGACGACCTGGACGAGGTGGATCGCGCGCTGCTGACGCTGCTCGGCTCGGGGCTCAAGGACGAGGCGATGGCCCGGCAGCTCGGCGTCAGCGCGCGTACGCTCGGCCGGCGGATCACCCGCCTGCTGGAGCGGCTGGGTGCGACGAGCCGGTTCCAGGCGGGCATTCAAGCCACTCGACGGGGCTGGGTCTGACCGTCCTATCAGGGAACTGGCCGACACCGGTCATTGACGGGGATCGGCCATCCATAGCTCTAGCGGATCTTGCCGCCGAGGGCGAATAGTCCCATCATGCCGCGAACCCCCCCGCGGCGGGAAGGGACACTCCTCATGTCACGAAAGCTTCTGCGGCGGCTGAGTCTGCCGGTCGCTGTGGCCCTGCTGACGACGGTCGGGGCCGTCGCGTCGGCGCCCGTCGCCGCGACCGCCGCCGCCTCGACCGCCACCGTCGACCCGGCCGTCCGAGCCGATCTCGCCGCCGACGGCCAGGCCACCTTCTTGGTACGCCTCAAGGGTTCCGCTGATCTGTCCGAGGCGAAGAAGCAGCCTACGCACGCCGGCAAGGCGAAGGCGGCGTACCAGGCGCTGACCGAGCACGCCGAAAGCAGCCAGCGCGGGCTGCGTGAGCAGTTGGACAAGGCGAAGGCGAAGTACACGTCGTTCTGGATCGCCGACGAGGTCCGGGTCACCGGCGACGCGGCCGTCCTGGCGACGATCGCGGCTCGCTCCGACGTCGAGGCGATCACCGCCGAGAAGGTGTTCCAGCTTCCCGACACCGCCGCCGTCGACGCGACCGCGAGCACGCAGGCCGTGGAGTGGGGCATCGACCGCATCCGCGCCCCGCAGGTGTGGAGCGAGTACGGCACGACCGGCGAAGGCGTCGTCGTGGCGAGCATCGACTCCGGGGTGCAGTTCGACCACCCGGCGCTGGCGGCCGCGTACCGGGGAACACTGGGCGCGGGCCGTTATTCGCATGATTACAACTGGTACGACCCGGCCGGGATCTGCCCGACCGCCGCGCCGTGTGACAACGCCGGCCACGGTACGCACACGATGGGCACGATGGTCGGCGCGGGCGGCATCGGCGTCGCGCCCGGTGCGAAGTGGATCGCCGCCAAGGGCTGCGAGACCGACTCGTGCTCGGAGTCGTCGCTGCTGCTGGCGGGTCAGTGGATCCTCGCGCCGACCGACAGCACCGGGGCGAACCCCCGGCCCGATCTCGCCCCGAACATCGTCAACAACTCGTGGGGCGGCGGGCAGAACGACCTCTGGTACGCCGACATGATCGCCGCGTGGCGGGCGGCCGGGATCTTCCCCGTGTTCTCCGCCGGCAACAGCGGCCCGGCTTGTGGCACCGCGAACTCGCCGGGCGACAACGCGGACGCGTACGCCGTCGGGTCGTTCACCTCCGCGAACACGATCTCCAGCTTCTCCAGCCGGGGGCCGTCGGTCGCCGGGCTGGCCAAGCCGAACATCGCCGCGCCGGGTTCCAACATCCGCTCGGCGTACCCGGGTGACGGCTACACCGCGATGAACGGCACCTCGATGGCCGCACCGCATGTCGCGGGCACGATCGCGCTGTTGTGGTCGGCCGCGCCGTCGCTGGTCGGGGACCTCACCCGGACGACCGAGTTGCTCGACTCGACCGCCGTCGACACGGCCAACCTCACCTGCGGTGGCACGGCCGCCAAGAACAACGTGTTCGGCGAGGGCCGCCTCGACGCGTACGCCGCGGTCAGCGCCGCGCCGCGCGGTGAGGTCGGCTCGGCGACCGGCACGGTCACCGACCCGGCTTCGGGCGATCCGCTGCCGGGCGTCACGGTCACCGCGACCTCCAGCGACACCACGCGTTCGGTGCGGACGCTGGCCGACGGCTCGTACCAGATCTACCTGCCGGTCGGCGAGTACACCGTGACCGCGCATCTCTACGGCCGCGTCGACGCGCAGGCGACCGGCGTCGCCGTCACCGCCAACACGCAGAGCCGCCGGGACTTCACGCTGGCCGCCGCACCGCAGCACGCGGTGTCCGGCCGCGTCTACGACGTCCTCGGCCGGCCGCTGGCCGGGGCCGCCGTCCGGGTCTCCGGTACGCCGTTGGACGAGGCGACCACCGACGACCAGGGCCGCTACCGCTTCGCGGCGGTGGCCGAGGGGGCGTACGACGTGGTGGCGAGCCCGGCCGCGCCGGTGCTGTGCAACGCGCCGATGTCGCGGCCGCTGACAGTGGACGCCGACGCGGCGCTGGACTTCGCACTGCCCAACCGCAGCGACCGGTACGGCTACACCTGCACACCGTCCCGGGTGGATTGGGTCGACGCGCACGACCGGCTGCCGTTGAAGGGTGACGAGGATGTCGCCACCGTCGCGCTGCCGTTCCCGGTGACCTTCTACGGCGTCGAGCGGACCACGGCGTACGTGACGACCAACGGGCTGGTCAACTTCGCCGAACCCCGGCTGGGCGACTACGCCAACACGATCCTGCCCGGCCTGGGCAACCCCAACGGGGTCGTCGCCGCGTTCTGGGACGACCTGATCATCGACGATCGGGCGAAGGTGCAGACCGCACTGCTCGGGCGTACCGGGGATCGCCGGTTCGTCGTCGAGTGGGACGACGCGCTGCTCGCCTCCGACGGGCGTACCCGGATCAGCGCCGAGGCGGTGTTCGCCGAGAACGGCGACATCACCGTCCAGTACCGCCACCTCGGCGGGAACTCCGCCGCGCGGGGCGGTGGGGCGACGATCGGTCTGGAGAACGTCGCGGGCACCGACGGGCTGCGTTACGCGTACAACGAGGTCGTGCTGGAGCGCGACCAGGCGATCACCTTCACCGCCCCACTCGGGGCGACCACCGCGAAGGACGCGACGGACCCGACCGGGCCGAGCGAGGCGCAGACAGCGCAGGCCGCGCGGCGGCTGGACGTGGCCGAGACCACCGCGGACACCGACGCCACCGCGGCGGCCACGACCACCGGGATGAAGGCCACCGGCTTGGTCGAGACCGTGCGCGGGGTCACCGCGACCAGCGCGCTGCCCGGCGGCGATCTGCTGGTCGTGCACAGCGGCGGGTCGGTCGCGCGGATGACCGCGGCGGGCGACACCGTGTGGCGGCGCGGTACCGCGTCACTGCACACCGACTGGCAGGTCAGCCCCGTGCGGCCCTGGCAGATCGAGCCTTACTCCGCGCGGATCTACCTCGGTTACGGCCCACTGAGCACCCTCGAACCTCAGTCGTACGCCGTGGGCGACCTGACCGGCGACGGTATCCCCGAAGTCGCGTTCCTGGCCGAGGTCGGGGCCGCACCGTACCGGCCGTTCACGAAACCGGGTTCGGCCCTGAACACGGGCACGTTCCTGACTGTCCTGAACGGACAGACCGGGGCGACCCAGTGGTCCACCCTGCTGCCTGCCGCCTACCAGGTGGCCATCGCCGACGGCACGCTGGTGGCGACGGTGATCGCCGGGTCGAACACGCAGACGCCGGCCGCCCAGCAGACGGAGCTGCACGGCTGGCGGTTCACCCCGGGCATGACCGTCGATCGCGAGTGGACGGTCTCGACCGGTTCCCGGACGGCGGTCTTCACGACGCTGGACGCGGCCGGGCCGGGCCAGGTCGCCGCCGGGTGGATCGAGTCGTACCGCAGCGCGACCGTGGTCAGCCACACGGTGCTGGTCGACAGCGTCTCCGGCGCGGTGCGCTGGGACGTGACCAACCCGGCGTACGCCCGGTTCTTGCGGGCCGACCCGTCGAGGAACCGCCTGGTGGCGTTGGAGCAGCGGATCGGGCTCGACGGCGTGACCGTCGCGAGCGGCCGCTACGACCTGGTCACCTACGACCTGGCCACCGGGGCGCGGACGCTGCGCAGCAGCCGGGTCAACGCCCTGCCGACCAACCTCGTCGTCGCCGACGTCGCCGGGTCGGCTGCGCCGGAGTACGTCGTCAACGAGACGTTCTTCGACGGCACGATGTTCGTCAACACCACCCAGACCCGTGCGCTCGACGGCACGGACGGCAGCAGCGAGATCTGGGCGCGTGCGGTCAAGCGGACGGGCGCGGCGGGCGACGGCCCGATCTCGCTCGGCCTCACGACCTCGGGGCGGACCGTCGTCGCCGGGCAGTGGGAACCGCAGGGTCTCGGCACCTCGGCCAACCGCACGGGCGACCGGGTGACCTCGGTCGTGGCGATGGACGGCCCCAACGGCACCGTCCGGTGGAGCACCACCGGCGACGTCGGTCAGCCCCTGGTGCTGACCGCGCAGGCCGGTGAGGTCGTCGCGATCGCACAGAACCAGACGCTCTACCGGTACTCGGCCGGCGGCGGGCAGGTCGCGCAGGTCACGCCGCTGATGGGTGACCTGGTGACGGCGGTGCCCGCCGACGTCAACGGCGACGGCGTCACCGACCTGGTCGTCGGTGGCGAATCGCGTGGCGTCTTCGCTCTCGACGGCGCGTCCCTCGGGACGTCGGCTGCCTCGGCGGAGAACCCGAAGGTGCTGTGGCGTCAGGTGACCGCCGGTCCGGTGCACCAGCTGCAACTGGCCGACGTCACCGGGGACGGCGTACCGGAGGTGGTCGCGGCCGCGACCGACGCCGCTCAGGTGCTCGATCCGCGCAGCGGGCGGGTGCGTACGACGATCGCCGGGGACTACGTCTGGACGGTGACGGCGGCCGACCTCGACGGCAAGGCCGGAGCCGAGCTGGTCGTGCCGACCGACGCGCTGCGGGCGTACGCCGGAAGCGGCAAACGGCTGTGGACCCAGCGCCCGGCCGACGGCGTACGCCTCTCCAACGCCGTCGTCGTCGACGGCGCGGTACTGGCCTCCTACAACACATCGGGAGCACTGGACCTGTCCGCCCCGGTCGTCGGCGGGTTCTCCGTCGACGGACGCTCCGGGGACGTGCGCTGGTCGGTGACGCCGTCGGCGGTGGAGGGCCGGACGATCCGGGGCGCTCAGCTGTGGCAGGGCGTCGCCGCGGCGCCGACCCTGTCCCTGGCCGACGGGCACACGGTGGCCTTCACCTGGCTCACCGCGCCGCCCGGTTCGCTCGTCGGGCCGACGCAGGTCGACCTGACGGACGCCCGGACCGGCGCCGTGGTCCAGACGTTCACCGACGGCGGCACGTTCACCCATCACGCATACGCCTCCGGCCCGGCCGGGTTGCTGCAGATCCGGTCGGCGGCGTTCACCCTGGTGACGCCGGACGGCACGGTGTATCACCGCAACCAGCTGCCGGTGCCGTACTCGGGCGGGTTCGCGCGAGGTGTCGGCGGGCAGTCGCTCGTGGTCACCGGCAACGAGGCCGGCGTGACCGCCTGGGACGCGTCCGTCCTCACCGGTCCGGCCAACTACCCCAGCGCGTTGGCGAGTGACAGCACGTACATGACGGGCAACGTCGTCATCGCCGACCTCACGGGGGATGGCGTGGACGAGGTGATCGGCCTGAACCAGGACATGATCGGGCTCGACAGCGTGACCGAGATGTCCGGCGGCGGGCTGTACCAGTCCGGCTCGGAGCCGCACGGAATGGTGGTGTACACCCTGTCATGATCGGATATCGAAGGGGCCGCACGCTGGATCGCGTGCGGCCCCGTTTTGCTTTGCCGGACCGCTGCTTTTCCGGTCGGCTCAGAGCGTCAGGACCACGGTGGAGATGCTGCGGGCCGCGACGTTGACGCTGACCGTCGAGCCGCTGACCGTGGTCGGTTGACCGGCCGCCGACTGGGTCTGCGAGGTGAGGTAGTGCTCCGCCTTCGTGATGGCCTGCGGGGCCTGGATCACGGCGTTGTTCACCGCGCTCGTCGACCGGTTGAGGATCACGAGGGTCAGCTTCCCGCCCCCGGCGTACGCCGTGATCTCCAGCGGCGAGGCCTTGGTGCTCTTGGTCAGGCCGATTCGCTGGTATCCCGGGCGTACGTACTTCGAGTACTGCGAGAACGCGTACCCGCGCTTCAACGGGGCCCCGGCGGTGGTGCCGTAGGCGGCCTCACCGTCGCCGATGAAGGAGTAGAAACGCTTGCCGTACCACCAGATGTAGGCGCTCCAGTTGGCTTCCATCGACCGGTGCACCGTACGCATGATGTCGTCGAGCGTCTCGTTCCAGACCGCCTGGTTGGCGGGGTCGCCCCAGATGGCCGCGCCGTCGCCGTCGGCCGCGTGCAGGTTCCACTCGGTCATCCAGACCGGCTTGTTGTACTGGGCGGCCAGCGGGTACGGGCCAAGCCGCCCGGCCGATTCGGTGCCGTACAGGTGACCGCCGATGTAGCCGACGTTGGCGCGGGCGCACGCGTCGTTCAGGGCCGGATCGGTGTAGCCGTAGTTGAGGTTCACCGCCTCGGCGACGAGCAACTTGGTGTTCTGCACCTTCGCGCCCTGGGCGCACGCCCAGCTCGCCAACTCCGTACCGCTCCAGTCCATCGAGTCGTAGTCCGGATGCCAGTCCGGCTCGTTCTGGACCGAGGTGACGTCGATCGCGACGCCCTGCCCGCGCATGTACTGGACGTAGCTGTTGAGATGGTTCGCGTAGTCGTCGTAGTAGTCGGGCAACAGCTTGCCGCCGTTGGTCCGGCTGTTGTTCGACTTCCACGCCGCCGGGCCGTCCACGGCGACGCCATGATCTTGACGTTCGATCCGTAGGACTTCGCCGTCTGCAAGGCGCCCACCTGCGTCGGCCATTCGCTGGAGACAGGCGAGATCCCCGTACGCACGATCGACAGGCCGAACTGGTTGGCGCCGAGCCCGACCAGCGTCTGCGTCTCCGCCGTCGACCAGGCGCTGCCCCAGATCGAGACCGCGGCGCCGAACCCGTCGATCAGCTGGTACTTCGTCGCGCTGTTCACCGTGATGTCCACCGGCCCGGTACTCGGTGACGCGCTCGCGGAACCGCTGGGCGACGTGCTGGGCGACGTGCTGGCCGAGGCACTAGGTGAGGAACCGGGGCTGCCGGTGCAGACCACGCCGTTCACCGCGAAGCTGGTCGGGGCCGGGTTGCTCCCGGTCCACGAGCCGTTGAAGCCGAACGAAGTCGTGCCGTTCGTGGCGATCGAGCCGTTGTAGCTGACGTTCTTGGCGGTGACCGCCGCGCCGCTCTGGGTCAGCGTGGTGTTCCAGTATTGGGTAACCGTCTGCCCGGCGCTGTAGGACCAGGTCAGCGTCCAGCTCGTCAGCGGGTCGCCGAGATTGGTGATGGTGACGTTGGCCCCGAAGCCGCCCGGCCACTGCGACGACACCGCATAGTTCACCGAGCAGCCGGCCGCGGCCGCCCCGGCCGGCAGCGCCACCGCGACGGCGGTGGAGGTCAGCAATGCCGCCGCAACCGACGCCACGACAGCAGTGAGCGTTCTGTGTTTCCGCATGATCTCTCCTCACGCCCTAGTTCTGTCGCGTCAGTACGCCGGGCCGGTACGGCAGCAGGCCGTAGTCGCCGCCGGAGCTGGGTGAGCGGCCCTGGTAGAGCAACTGAAGGTTGCAAGGGTCGATCGTCATGGTCTGATCGGCGCTGCTGCGGATCAGCTCGCCGTGACTGATGTCGTTGGTCCAGCTGGCGCCGCTGTTCGCCTTGCCGGCGAAGGGATTGGCCTCCGTGGCGGCTTGCGGCGTCCAGGTGCCGCCCAAGCTGGTGGCGGTGAACGAGCGGAAGTAGCGCCCGTTCGCGCCGATCGCCTCGACGATCATGAGGTACTGGTTCTGGCCCTGGACCTTGTAGACCTGCGGCGCTTCGAAGAGGTTGTTCGTCGTGTCGCTCATGATCACCGTCGACGTCGTCCCGAAGTTGCCCGGGAAGTTGCCGATGGGCATGCTCGCCCGGTAGATCTTGCCGTTGTCGCCGGCGAAGAACAGGTACATCGTGGTGCCGTCGCCGATGAGCGTCTGGTCGATGGGTCCGGTGCTGGAACCGGTGATGGTCCCCGAGAACAGCGGCTGCGCCGACGACCATCCGTTGGCGTTGGTGGGATCGGTCGAGGTCCGATAGGAGAAGGCCGTCGCGCCCCACTGGTACGCGAGCACCCAGACGTTCTTCGGGGCGAAGTAGAACAGCGTCGGCGCGACCGTGCTGGACGACATCGTGTTCTGGCTGGCCGAGGCCATGTCCGACCAGTTGGTGAAGAGGCCGAAGTTCATCGAGCCCCACGTGGTTCCGGTGTCGTGGGTCGTCGCGTACACGAGGTGCCTGCCGTTGTAGGGCACGGTGGTGAAGTCCTTCAGCGACGCCCACCCGGCCTTCGGCGTGGCCAGCGAACCGGTCGAGGTCCAGCGATAGGTCGACGGCAGTACGCAGCTGGGCGGCGGCGTACTCGTGGGTGTGACGCTGGCCGTCGGCGTCGGGGAGGCGCTCGCGGATGCGGTCGGCGAAGCCGTCGGCGACGCACTGCCGGTGCAGGTCACGCCGTTCATGGCGAAGCTCGCCGGGGCCGGGTTACTGCCGGTCCACGAGCCGTTGAAGCCGAACGAAGTCGTGCCGTTCGTGGCGATCGAGCCGTTGTAGCTGACGTTCTTCGCGGTCACCGCCGCGCCGCTCTGCGTCAGTGCCGTGTTCCAGTACTGGGTCACCGTTTGACCGGCGCCGAAGGACCAGGTCAACGTCCAACTGGACACCGGATCGCCGAGGTTCGTGATCGTGACGTTGGCGCCGAATCCGCCTTGCCATTGCGACGAGACGGCGTACGCGACCGAGCAGCCCGCGGTCGCGGCATCGGCGGGGAGGGCTGCGACGACCGCCGTGGTCGACGCCGTCGCGGCGACGGCTGCGGCGGTGATCGCGGCCAGCCGTGCTTTCTTCGATGAACGGGCAGCGTGGAATCCCATGCGTGCTCCTTGAGAGTTCGGGCGATGATCTGGGCGGATCGCTCGCCCGGGACCGGTCCGTGGGGATCGGTCCCGCCGTGGAAATGCCGTGGGGGACGGGCCGCCGGCCGCTTCGTGGGCAACCGGCAGCCGTGGATGTTAACGCTCACATTGGACCCTGCCACAAGCGTTCGACAACTTCAAGGGCATGGATCTGATCGATATCGATACCGTTATCGATTGCCCGCTCCGACGCGGACGGACGTGCTGGATCAGGGTTCCGGATCGAATCTTGGGTCAAGATTCGATC
>NZ_JBFBAZ010000083.1:0-35901 GCF_040682475.1 Hamadaea sp. NPDC051192 | reverse complement strand
CGGCCCCGCAAAGCCCTCGGCTTCTACACCCCCGCCGAAACCCTCGCCCGTAAGCTCCACGAAGGCAGTGTTGCGACCACCCCTTGAGCCCAAGGGCACCACAAGGCTGCATATCCCTGATCTGCCGCTATTGGAGGTAGGGGCAGTGGCGGCAGCCGCGCCCGCAGCACATGCCGCGATCCGCGAAGAACTTCGCGGTGAGGACGAACAGGCCGGTCTCGGGATCGAGATAGCCGGCCTGTCCGCTCGCCATCGCGTCAGCGTGCCGACGCAGGATCTCCGCTCGCCTCGGGTGCTCCGGCGACAGCCGGCTCGGGTGCGGCTCGGTCAGGGCCCGCGGCGCCAGCGGCAACTGCTGCACGGCTCCCCCTCCGCACCGGAACGCTCATGGCCGCGACCGCGGCCAGCAGCATCACGGTACCGGCGACAGCCGGCAGGCCGAGCCGCTCCCCCAGCACCGCCACCGCCACCGCCAGCGCGCTGACCGGCTCGATCAGCACCAGCATCGCCGCAGTGGTCGCGGGCACGGTCTTCAAACCATTGAAGAACAACGTGTACGCCATCGCAGTGGGCACGATGCCGAGAAAGACCAGCCACCCGAACGCGACGGTCGCGTTCGACGCGGGCAGCAGCCCTTCCGCTGCGGCCACCGGCAGGAGGCACAGCGTCGCCACCACGAACGAGGCAAGCGTCTTGCCTACGTCATCCGATCCGATGCGGTCGGCGTACCGCCGGGTGAGCAGCGTGACCACCGCGTAGCCGGCAGCGGAGGCGAGGGCCCAGAAGACGCCGAGCACCGGGTGTGGGCCGACCTCGCCGGGGCCGCCCACGATCATGACGAGACCCGCGATCGCGACCCCGACGGCGAGGACCGCACGGCCGGTGAGCGGCTCACCGAGAAAGAGCCGCGCACCGATCGCGACCAGGATCGGGCACGCGCCGAGCGTGGCCACGGTGCCGACGGCGACCCCGGCCTCGGCGATCGACAGGTAGTACGCGGACTGGTAGACGGCCAGGCCGAGCCCGATCACGATCATGACCCAGCCGCGCGGGAAGAGTGCCCGCGGTCCGACCGGCCGACGCCGGACCAGTTGCACCAGCACGAGCACGAGTACGCCGAACCCGGCCCGCCAGAACGACACCGCCAACGGCCCCATGCCGCTGATCCGGTAGAGGACCGACGCGACCACGCCGCCCATGCCCCAGGCGACGGCGGCGGCCGCGACGAAAAAGACGCCAGACTTCATTATCGATTTCTCCACTGAGAGTCGTCCGAACCATGACTGGCTTCTGCGGACGACGACTCATCGTCCGGGCTTCACACAGCCCGGAACAGGTGGAGATGGGCGCCGACCGCGGTCAGACGACCGGTGGCGAAATGATGGTGCGTCCCATGGCGGTCACCATATACGGCGAGAGGGGAGCCGGTGGCTCCCCTCTCGTACCTCGGGACGATCAGCGGATGATCAGCTGCAGCCGCTGGTGGAGCCGCAGCCTTCGCAGACGTAGCAGCTACCGGCCGGACGCATCTTCGTGCCGCAGGTGAAGCAGAGCGGCGCGTCGGCGGCCTTGCCCAGCACCGCTTCCAGCAGCTCGGTGGACGAGCCGACGGCCTTGGCCGGCGACGGCGCCTGGGAGATCTGCAGGACCGGCTTCTCCGGGGCGGCCGGCGGGACGTACTCCGTGCCCTCCTCCTCGGCGCGCAGCTGCGCGGTCCGCTCGGCGGCGGTGAAGATGCCCAGCTCGGCCCGCCGGTCGTAGGACAGGAAGTCCAGCGCCAGGCGGCGGAAGATGTAGTCCATCACCGAGTTGGCGATCCGGATGTCCGGGTCGTCGGTCATGCCCGCCGGCTCGAACCGCATGTTGGTGAACTTGCCGACGTAGGTCTCCAGCGGCACGCCGTACTGCAGGCCGATCGAGATCGCGACGGAGAAGGCGTCCATCACGCCCGCCAGGGTCGAGCCCTGCTTGGACATCTTCAGGAAGACCTCGCCGAGGCCGTCGTCCGGGTAGGACGAGGCGGTCAGGTAGCCCTCGGCGTCGCCGACCGTGAAGGAGACCGTCTGCGACGGGCGCTTCTTCGGCAGCCGCTTGCGGACCGGCCGGTACTCGACGACCTTCTCGACCTCGGCCGCCGCGACCGGGGCGACCTCGGTGGCCTTCTCCTCCGCCTTGGCCTTCTTGCCGCCGACCGACAGCGGCTGGCCGACCTTGCAGTTGTCGCGGTAGATGGCCAGCGCCTTCAGGCCCAGCCGCCAGCCGTCGAAGTACATCCGCTCGACGTCCTCGACCGTCGCCGACTCCGGCATGTTGACGGTCTTGCTGATCGCGCCCGAGATGAACGGCTGGATCGAGGCCATCATCAGCACGTGGCCCATCGGGGAGATGGCCCGCTCGCCCATGGCGCAGTCGAAGACCGACAGATGCTCGGACTTCAGGCCGGGGGCGTCCACGACGTGGCCGTGCTGGGCGATGTACTCGACGATCGCCTCGACCTGCTCCTCCTGGTAGCCCAGGGCGCGCAGCGCGCGCGGCACGGTCTGGTTGACGATCTGCATCGAGCCGCCGCCGACCAGCTTCTTGAACTTGACCAGAGCCAGGTCCGGCTCGACGCCGGTGGTGTCGCAGTCCATCATGAAGCCGATGGTGCCGGTCGGCGCCAGGACGCTGGCCTGCGAGTTGCGCCAGCCCTGCTTCTCACCGATCTTGTTGCCGAGCTGCCACTGCTTGGCCGCTTCCTTGGTGATCGCCTTGGCGACGTCACCGATCGGCTTGATCTCGTCGGCCGCGGCCGCGTGCTTACGCATCACGCGCTGGTGCGGCGTGGCGTTGCGGGCGTAGCCGTCGTAGGGGCCGACGACGCCGGCCAGCTCGGCCGACCGCCGGTACGCCGTCCCGGTCATCAGGGCGGTGATCGCGGCGGCGACCGCCCGGCCGCCCTCCGAGTCGTAGGGCAGGCCGCTGGCCATCAGCAGGGCGCCGAGGTTGGCGTAGCCGATGCCGAGCTGCCGGTAGGCCCGGGTGTTCTCGGTGATCTTCTTCGTCGGGAAGTCGGCGAAACAGATCGAGATGTCCATCGCGGTGATGACGAACTCGACCGACTTGACGAACTTCTCGATGCCGAAGGAGCCGTCCTCGTTCAGGAACTTCATCAGGTTGAGCGAGGCCAGATTGCACGAGGTGTCGTCCAGGTGCATGTATTCCGAGCACGGGTTGCTGGCCGTGATCCGGCCGGTCTCGGAGCAGGTGTGCCAGTCGTTGATCGTCCCGTCGTACTGGATGCCGGGGTCGGCGCACTCCCACGCGGCCTGCGCCAGCTTGCGGAACAGCGACTTGGCGTCGATCGTGTCGATCACCCGGCCGTCGAGCCGCCCGATCAGGTCGAAGCCCTTGCCCTCCTCGACCGCGTGCATGAACTCGTCGGTGACGCGGACCGAGTTGTTGGCGTTCTGGTACTGGACGCTGATGATGTCCTTGCCGCCGAGGTCCATGTCGAAGCCGGCGTCGCGCAGGGCCCGGATCTTGTCCTCTTCGCGCGCCTTGGTCTCGATGAACTCCTCGACGTCCGGGTGGTCGACGTCCAGGATGACCATCTTCGCCGCGCGCCGGGTGGCGCCGCCGCTCTTGATGGTTCCGGCGGACGCGTCGGCGCCGCGCATGAAGCTGACCGGGCCGGAGGCCGTACCGCCGGAGGAGAGCAGCTCCCGGCTGGCCCGGATGCGGGACAGGTTGATGCCCGAGCCGGAGCCGCCCTTGAAGATCAGCCCCTCCTCCTTGTACCAGTCCATGATCGAGTCGACCGAGTCGTCGACCGAGAGGATGAAGCAGGCGCTGACCTGCTGCGGGCTGGGGGTGCCGACGTTGAACCAGACCGGTGAGTTGAAGCTGAACACCTGGTGCAGCAGCATCCAGGTCAGCTCGTGCTCGAACAGCTCGGCGTCGGTGTCGGACGCGAAGTAGCCGAACTCGTCGCCGGCCTTGCGATAGGTCTGCACGACGCGGTCGATCAGCTGGCGCAGGCTCCACTCGCGCTCGGGGGTGCCGACCGCGCCGCGGAAGTATTTCGTGGTCACGATGTTGGTGGCGTTGACGCTCCAGAACTCGGGGAACTCGACCCCCCGCTGCTCGAAGTTGATCGAGCCGTCCCGCCAGTTGGTCATGACGACGTCGCGGCGCTCCCACGCCACCTCGTCGTAAGGGTGGACCCCTTCCGTGGTCCAGACCCGGTCGATCTTCAGGCCTGCCGCCGCTCGCGTGCGTCCCGCCATCGTGAGCCCCCTCCAGCTTTCACATCTGTATAACGCGTGCCTGTGACAATTCAGTTCGTGATGTAACGCGCCCTACCAGGGCGTTCAGACGGCTGCGGTGCTGCCGTTGCGCGTACGCAGTGCGGCGATCTCGCGCTCGAAGTCCTCCAGCGACTCGAAGTCGCGGTAGACGCTCGCGAATCGCAGGTACGCCACCTCGTCCAGCTCCCGGAGCGGCTGCAGGATGGCCAGGCCGACCTCGTGCGAGGGGACTTCGGCCGCCCCACGCGCCCGGATGGTCTCCTCGACCCGCTGCGCCAGCAGCGCGATCCTGTCCTCGTCCACCGGCCGGCCCTGGCAGGCCTTGCGTACGCCGCCGACGATCTTGCCGCGGCTGAACGGCTCGGTGACCCCGCTCCGCTTCACGACGGCGAGAACGGCCTCTTCGACCGTGGTGAACCGTTTGCCGCATTCCGGGCAGTGACGCCGCCGCCGGATGATCTGACCGTCCTCGGCCTCCCGGGAATCCACCACCCGGGAATCGGCGTGCCGACAGTACGGGCAGCGCATCAGGTCCCCCTCCTCCCACCCGGCCGGGTGCCACGTCCGGCGGACATGGCTGATCACGGGCCGTCCTCGAAAGGCCGACGCCGATGAGATGACGCAGATCACTGTGGCCGGTCACTCGACGCTATCTATAGATGTCGAGCGCCTCGGTCACCACAAGATGTTGGGGTTGAACTTATTCCTCGGAGGGTCGTCGCGCAAGTTCGACACGGCGTCGGATACACGTGTCGCGAATCTCAACACGCCGCGCCGCCTCGCGGTTACTGCCCGCCATGAACCTGCCCGAAAGGCAGGACTTGAAAGCGGTACCAGAACAACCGTACGATGTCGAGACCGACACGCGTCGTACAACTGTTTGAAGGTGTCGGCGAAACACGATACGGTCATCTCAGCGAATCCGGACACAACGCCGCCAGCGGTGGTCGGACCCTCGCCGAATGATCAGCTTCCCCGGGTCAGTTCAGCAGGAGGGCAGCCAGATGGCGTCCGAGAAGAAGCCCAAGACCGCGATGCGCAGCGTGGCCTCGCTCTCCGCCACGCCGTTCGACCTGTCCGGCGGTCCCGAGCTCACCGCCCGTCAGCGGCGCATCCTGGACACCATCCGCGCCTGGATGGACCAGAAGGGCTACCCGCCCACCGTCCGCGAGATCGGCGACGCCGTGGGCCTGGTCAGCCCGTCGAGCGTCGCGTACCAGCTCAAGGAGCTGGAGCGGAAGGGTTACCTCCGCCGCGACCCGCACCGCCCGCGCGCCGTCGACGTCCGGCCGCCGGCCGACACCGACCCGGAACTGCTCGGCATGCTGCGGCCCACCCCGGCATACGTGCCGGTCGTCGGGCGCATCGCCGCCGGCGGCCCCATCCTCGCCGAAGAATCCGTCGAGGACGTCTTTCCGCTCCCGCGTGAACTCGTCGGCGAGGGAACCCTCTTCCTGCTCCAGGTCAAGGGCGACTCGATGATCGAGGCGGCCATCTGCGACGGAGACTGGGTCGCCGTACGCCAGCAGCCGACCGCCGACTCCGGCGACATCGTCGCCGCGATGATCGAGGGGGAGGCGACGGTGAAGACCTATCGGAAGCGGAACGGGCATGTGCTTCTGATGCCCAGGAACCCCGCCTATGAGCCGATTCCTGGCGATGAGGCGACCATTTTGGGGAAGGTCGTTGCGGTGATGCGCCGCGTATAGGCGCGTTTATAGCGGCTCTATAGCGGCGCCTTCTTCGTCGGCGTCAACGGCGCCATTTCGTCCTTGGCGGCGTTGCTCGCCACCTCGTTGCCACGAGGCAACGTCGGCGTCGTGCGCCTTGCCAGGAACAAAATGGCATCCGTTTCCGCTGCGCAAGCCTTGATATGGCAAGCGGGCACCCTTCGCGCATTAGTGCGGCGTATTGCTGTGGGCGCGGTTCTTCGGGTCGGCGCCATGGGTGCGCGCCTTCGTGTCCGATTTCGTCATCATGATCTTGCCGAAATGACTTCTGGCGCAAACGTCGGGCACAGAAGCGCCAAGGCACCCGACATTCCGCCGGCCGTCAGGTCGTTACGCCGCCACTAGCCGGCAGCGCTGAAACGGATGCCATTTTGTTCCTGGCAAGGCGCACGACGCCGACGTTGCCTGGAGGCAACGAGGTGGCGAGCAACGCGGCCAGGGACGAAATGGGGCCGTTTCAGCAACCGCAATCCGCCACCACCGACAGAGAACGCGAAGGAACTAATAACGATTCGGATCCCAGGGATCCTGATTGGGACGGGGCGGGTTGCCGTACTGCGGCTGCGGGGGTCCATATCCCGGCTGCGGCCTTCCTTGCGGCGCCCCGTACACCCCGCCTCCTTGGTCTGGATATCCGCCGCGACCTCGGTCGTCGTATCCGGGTACCGGGGCCAGCACGGTCGTCTGGGCGTTGTCGGTCGGCAGCGCGAAGTCGGCGTCGCCGAATTCGTCGAGTGCTTCTCGTTCGCGCTTGGCTTTCTTCTTCGCCGCCGCGGCCGCCTTCTGACGCTTCTTCTTGCCGTTGATCATTCCGAAGACGCCCAGGCCGACGAGGATCAGGCCGGCGAAGCCCACTCCGGCGAGCAGCATGTAGACCTGGTCCAGTGAGAGGTCCTTGGCCCACTTCACGATCCAGGAGTCGCCCTCGGTCGCTTTGACGGTCGGCGGGGCGACGTAGCGCTTGGTCGTCGGGGTGTAGCTGAGGAGTGCGGTGTTCTCCTTGTCGCTCGCCTTGTCCAGGCGCGGCGCGGTGATGAGCTGCGTACCGTCGGCGGAGTAGGTGATCGCGCCGCTGTATTGCTCGGCTGGGGCGGGCAGGCCGGTCACGCGGGGTTCGGTCTTCAGTGCGGCGAGCACGTCGCCGCCGGTGACGTCCCACTCGTAGGCGTCGGCCTGCGTACGCAGTGCGACCCGGGTTCCGTCGGGCGACACGGCGCCGCCGGTGAAGCCCTTGCGGCCGGCGCCGCCGAGGATGTTCTCCGTGACCGTGGTCAGGATCTCGATCTTGCCGGCCTGCTTCAGCGGCACAGCTCCGGTGGCGGACAACGCGGTGGTCGGCGTGTAGAGGAACGCGGTCTTGTCGTTCTCGTGCGTCACGAGGATCGGCGTGCCGTCCCCGTTGATGAGGAGCGCTTGGACCTCGTGCTTGTCCCCCTCGGGGAAGGTCAGCCGGAAGATCTGCGGCGTCGTCAGGGCGGCGGGCAGCTTCCACAGCGCCACGCTCTGGCGGTCCTTAGCGTTGCCGGTGTCGGCGATCCACATCGTGCCGTCCTTGGCCCGCACGATGTCGTTCGGCGAGTTGGAGCCACCGCCGCCGAAGGAGATCCCCTTGCCGGTCACCTTGCAGGCCGAGGTCAGCTGCCAGATCTTCTGGTGGCTCTCGGCGGCGTTGTCGACGTTGTCGGTGGTGTTGACCGCGAGGAAGCCCGATTCGGTCGCGACGATGCCGGAAAGCTCACCGACTTTCGCATCGGTGAGCTTGCAGATCTTCTTGCCCTGAGCCGCCGTGGTGGCTGCCGAAGTCGACGGGGAAGGGTCGACCGCCCAGGCTGGGGACCCGAGGAGTAGAGCGGCCCCCACCGCCATGACCGAGAACGTCACACGCCGCATCCGGCAAGTCTCGCATGCTCAGCCGAGGCGGTGGGGAATCCGGTGCTGTCGTTACCCGACAGCGCTCTAGCTCTTACTTTCCGTCACCAGATACGGGGCCAGTTCGGCGGCCAACTCCGCGTTGACGCGTACCCGCAGGAACGTGCCTTCTTCCTGATGGTCCGTTTCCTGGACCTCTCCACGCAGATGGAGCCGAGTGACCAGATCGCCCCGGTCGTAGGGCACCAGAACGGCGACCTCGACCGCGGGACGCGGCAGCCGTGCCTCGATCGCGGCCTTGAGTTCCGCGATCCCCGCGCCCGATTGGGCGGAGACGAACAAGGCGCCGGGCCATTCGCGCTTCAGCCGCAGCAGCATCTCCTCGTCGGCCGCGTCGACCTTGTTGACGACGAGCAACTCCGGCAGCTTGTCGGCGCCGACCTCGGCGAGCACCTCGCGCACCGCGCGGACCTGCTCGTCGGGGTCGGGATGCGCGCCGTCGACGACGTGCACCACGAGGTCGGAGTCGGCCACCTCCTCCAGGGTCGAGCGGAACGCCTCGACCAGGTGGTGCGGCAGGTGCCGGACGAAACCGACGGTGTCCGACAGCGTGTAGACCCGGCCGTCCCCGGCGGTAGCCCGCCGGGTGGTCGTGTCCAGGGTCGCGAACAGCGCGTCCTCGACCAGCACGCCCGCCCCGGTGATCCGGTTGAGCAGGCTGGACTTGCCCGCGTTGGTGTAACCGGCGATCGCGACCGCCGGCACTTCGTTCCGCCGCCGGGTCGCCCGCTTGGTGTCCCGGATGGTACGCATCGACGCCAGTTCCCGGCGCAGCTTGGCGATGCGGTGGTTGATCCGCCGGCGATCCGTCTCCAGCTTGGTCTCACCGGGGCCACGCAGGCCGACGCCGCCACCCGCGCCGCCGCCGCGACCGGATCCACCGGTCTGCCGGGACAGCGCCTCACCCCAACCACGGAGCCGGGGCAGCAGGTACTGCAGCTGGGCCAGCTCGACCTGGGCCTTGCCCTCCTTGCTCTTCGCGTGCTGGGCGAAGATGTCCAGGATGAGCGCGGTCCGGTCGATGACCTTGACCTTGATCTGCTGCTCCAGGGCGCGCAACTGGCCCGGCGAGAGCTCGCCGTCGCAGATGACAGTGTCGGCCCCGGTCGACTCGACCACGGACCGGACCTCGTCGACCTTGCCGCGGCCGATGAAGGTGGCCGAATCGGGCTGGCTACGCCGCTGGATCAAGCCCTCGAGGACCTGCGAACCCGCGGTCTCGGCGAGGGCGGCCAGCTCGGTCAGGGAGTTCTCGGCGTCGACAACGGTGCCGGCGGTCCAGACCCCGACCAACACGACTCGTTCGAGCCGCAGCTGGCGGTATTCAACTTCGGTGATATCGGTGAGCTCGGTGGACAGACCTGCGACGCGTCGCAGTGCGTGCCTCTCCGCGAGTTCAAGATCGCCCAGCGTCTCAGCGTCACCGGTCTCGACAAGCGGTTCAGCATGATAGTTCGTCAAAACTTGTCCTCCTCACCGTCAAGCGTGGCACGCCGGGACCCTCCCGCGCACCCCCATTTGTCCGTGTCCGTAGGTCACAGGCGGCGGCCGCGGTTCGCTGTCGGTGCGACAGCGGTGAGAGAATGGCTGAGCCACGACGGAGTGTGATGAAAGGGACGAAAGTGTCGACAATGCGCCTGCCGAGTGCCGGATTCTCGATCACCATCCGGGTGGCGGTGACCGCGGACTCGTCGGCGATCGGCCGTCTCACCACCGCCGTCGGCGAAGCTGGGGCGATCGTCACGGCGCTGGACGTCGTGGACTCCGACCACGTACGCGTAGTGGCCGACCTGACGTGTGACACCGCCGACACGGCCCACGCCGATCAGGTGGTCGACGCCCTCGGCGCGCTGGACGGAGTCGAGGTACGCAAAGTCTCCGACCGGACCTTCCTGCTCCACCTCGGCGGCAAGATCGAGGTCAGCCCCAAGGTGACCCTGCGCAACCGGGACGAGCTGTCGCGGGCGTACACGCCGGGGGTGGCGCGCGTCTGCATGGCGATCGCGGAGAACCCGGCCGACGCCCGGCGGCTGACCATCAAGCGCAACACCGTCGCCGTGGTCAGCGACGGGTCGGCCGTCCTCGGCCTGGGCAACATCGGCCCGGCCGCGTCCCTGCCGGTCATGGAGGGCAAGGCGGCCCTGTTCAAGCGATTCGCCAATGTGGACGCCTGGCCGATCGTGCTCGACACCCAGGACACCGACGAGATCGTCCAGATCGTGCGCGCCATCGCGCCGGCGTACGGCGGGATCAACCTGGAGGACATCGCCGCACCGCGCTGCTTCGAGATCGAGGCCCGGCTGCGGGAACTCTTGGACATCCCCGTCTTCCACGACGATCAGCACGGCACGGCGATCTGCGTACTGGCGGCGTTGACGAACGCGCTGCGGGTGGTCGGCAAGCAGATCGAGGACGTCCGCGTCGTCGTGTCCGGCGCGGGCGCGGCCGGGACGGCCATCATGAAGCTGCTGCTGAAGCAGGGCGTCGGGGACGTGATCGCGTACGACCGGGCCGGTGCGCTGCACCGCGGCATGAACGGGCTGAACCCGACGCACCAGTGGCTGGTCGAGCACACCAACAAGACCAACTACTCCGGCGACCTGCCCGGTGCGATCAAGGGCGCCGACGTCTTCATCGGCGTCAGCGCGCCGAACCTGCTCACCGGCGAGGACATCGCGCAGATGGCCGACAAGGCGATCGTGTTCGCCCTGGCCAACCCCGATCCCGAGGTCGACCCGCGCGAGGCCCGCAAGTACGCCGCCGTCGTGGCGACCGGCCGTTCGGACCAGCCGAACCAGATCAACAACGTGCTCGCCTTCCCCGGCATCTTCCGGGGCATGCTCGACGCGCAGGCCTCCGAATACACCGAGGACATGGCGCTCGCGGCGGCCCAGGCCATCGCCGACGTCGTCGGTGAGGAGAAGGTCAACGCCAGCTACATCGTGCCGAGCGTCTTCGACCCGAAGGTCGCTCCGGCGGTGGCCGCCGCGGTGACGGCGGTCTGCCGGGCGGCCTCGGCTCCCCCGGAGCCCATCGCCTAGTCAGGCGGAATAGCGCAGGGCATCGGTGTCGACGAAGCCGTGCGCGAGGATCACGGCGGGCCCGGCCAGCCAGCACGTCTGGTCGTCGACCGTGACGACCAGCCGGCCGCCGGGCACGTCGACGGTCACGGTCCCCGTCGTGCGGCCGCCCGCGTGCAGGTACGCGACTGCGACCGCGCAAGTACCGGTGCCGCAGGAGAGGGTTTCACCACTGCCGCGCTCGTACACCCGCATCCGCAGGTGATCGGGCTCCAGTTCGGTGTAGAACTCGACGTTGACGCCTTCGGGATAGAAGTCTGTGTCGAACGCGGGCGACTCCCACAGGTGGAGCGGTTCGACCGCCGGCACCGGGCAGACGAGGTGCGGGTTGCCCATCGAGACGCCGACGCCGTTGAACTTGGCGTCGCCGATCTGCGCCCACGAGGTGCCCAGCAGGACGGGCGCGCCCATGTCGACGCGGAACCCCGGACCCTCCGGCAGTGCCGTACGCAGTCCGGCCCGGGTCGCGATCGGAATCGGGGCGTCCTCGGCCACCCGGCCGCTCTCCACGAGGTGCCGGGCGAAGACGCGTACGCCGTTGCCGCACATCTCCGACAGCGAGCCGTCGGAGTTCCAGTAGTCCATGAACCAGGCGGCGCCCGGCGACGTGTTCGGCAGCACCCGCAGTACGCCGTCCGCCCCGATGCCGAAGTGCCGGTCGCACAACGCCGCCACCAGTTCCGGGGTGAGCGGGACGTCGGCGTCGAGGATCACGAAGTCGTTGCCGGTCCCGTGACCCTTCGCGTACGGAAGTCTCACGACGCCACCCCCTTGACCACTCTGACCACTCGCAGCGCCTGTTCCACCAGATCCTCCCGCGCACCGTCGAGCCAGGTGATCGCGGGGTCGCGCCGGAACCACGTGCGCTGCCGCCGGACGAAGCGCCGGGTGCCGGTGACGGTCGCCGCGAACGCCTCCTCCTCGGTGCAGTCGCCGTCGAGGTAGGCGAGAACCTGTTGGTAGCCCAGCGCCCGGGACGCCGTCTTCCCGTCGCGCAGTCCTCGGGGGATCAGCCCCCGGACCTCGTCGACGAGCCCGTCCTGCCACATTTTGCGTACCCGTAGTTCGATCCGTTCGGGCAGGTCGTCGCGATCGACCGCGAGTTGCAGGCTGTCGTAGCGCGGAGTCGGCGCGGGCAGCGCGGCGGTGAACGGAAGCCCGGTGATCTCGATCACCTCGAGCGCGCGGACGATGCGCCGGCCGTTGCTCGGCAGGATCTTCGCGGCGGCCGCGGGGTCGCGGTCGGCCAGCCGCCGATGCAGCGGCAGCGGGCCGGTCGCAGTCAGTTCGGCCTCGAGCCGCGCGCGCACGTCCGGATCCGTGCCGGGAAACTCGAACTCCTCCAGCACCGCGCGCAGATACAGGCCCGTGCCGCCGACGAGCATAGGGGTACGCCCACGGGCGGCGACCTGCGCTATCGCGTCGCGTGCGAGGTCCTGGAAGACGGCCACGCTGGCCGTCTCGGTGACCGGCCAGATGTCCAGCAGATGATGCGGTACGCCTTCCCGCTCGTCGGGAGACAGTTTCGCGGTGCCGATGTCCATGCCACGGTAGAACTGCATGGAGTCGCAGTTGATCACCTCGGCGTCCAGGACATGGGCGAGCGCGATCGACAAAGCCGACTTTCCGGCCGCTGTCGGACCCACGATGGCGATCACCCGCATCGGACAACCGTAACCTTTTCGTGCCCCGCGACTTGCGGGTGAGAGGCTGTCAGAATCATCAAGGACACCGTATGGTCACGGTCGGCCGCAGGCGGTGGACGCACACCGGGTAAGACCTGTGACAATGCGGGAGCAACTTCTTACGCGCGCTGGCGGGCGGCTCCGGAGGACCGGACCGGCCCGGGAAGACTGAGGATGGGCACAATGAGCGACTGGACGACCTTCGGCCGGATCGACGAGGACGGCACCGTCTACGTGCGGACCGGCGAGGGAGAACGAGTCGTCGGATCCTGGCAGGCGGGCACCCCGGAGGAGGGCCTGGCCCACTTCGCCCGGCGCTACGCCGACCTGCTCACCGAGGTGGAGCTGCTGGAGACCCGGCTGGGCAACGGCTCGGCCGACCCCGGGCACACTCTGACGGCGGTGCGCAAGCTGCTCGCCGGGATGCCAGAGGCACACGTCGTCGGCGACATCCCCACGCTCACCGCTCGTCTGGAGCGCCTGGCCACCGCGGCCGAGGAGAAGGCCGGCGCGGCCAAGGCCGCCCGTGACGCCGCCCGGGTCGAGGCGGTGGCCCGCAAGACCGCCCTCGTCGAGGAGGCCGAGAAGCTGGCCGCCGAGGCGACCGGCTGGAAGGCCGCCGGCGACCGGCTCAAGGAGATCCTCGACGAGTGGAAGTTGATCCGGGGGATCGACAAGAAGACCGACGGCGAGCTGTGGAAGCGGTTCGCGGCCGCCCGTGACGGCTTCACCCGCCGCCGCGGCGCCCACTTCGCCAGCCTCGACGCCCAGCGCAAGCAGGCGCAGGGCGGCAAGGAGGAGCTCGTCGCCGAGGCCGAGAAGCTGTCGGACTCCACCGAGTGGAACGCGACGGCGGCCCGCCTCAAGGAGCTGATGAACGAGTGGAAGGCCGCTCCCCGCGCCGCGAAGGAAGCTGAGCAGAAGCTCTGGGAGAGGTTCCGCGCCGCGCAGGACGCGTTCTTCACCCGCCGCAGCGAGGTCTTCTCGGCTCGCGACGCCGAGCAGAAGGTGGCCCTGGGCAAGCGCCAGGAGCTGCTGTCGCAGGCGGAGGGGCTGGACGTGGACGCCGACCCGAAGGCCGCTCAGGCGGCGCTGCGGGACATCCAGGGCCAGTGGCACGACTCCGGCCGGGTCAGCCGGGAGGCCGCCGCCGGGCTGGAGCGCCGGCTGCGCGCGGTCGAGGACAAGGTGCGGTCGGCGATGGACTCGGCCTGGCGCCGGGTCGAGCCGTCGGCCAACCCGATGCTCGACCAGATGCGCAAGCAGGTCGCCGAGGCCGAGCAGAAGCTGGCCAAGGCGCAGGCCGCCGGCGACGCCAAGCGGATCAAGGAGGCCCAGGCCGCCCTGGACTCCAAGAAGGCGTTCCTCGCGCTCGCCGAGCAGGCGTAACCACCGACACGGCAACGGCCGCCTCCCTGATGGGGGGCGGCCGTTCGCTTGTCTGGCTTGGCTAGCTGTCAGCAGGCGCAGGCGTCGGCGGCCGGCGCAGCCTGCTGGGGCGCACCGATCGTCGGCAGACCCAGCATCACGCCCGGCGTCCGGGCCACCCGGCCGGCCTCGAAGGCGTCGCCGGCGCGCGTACGCCGATGGCTGAGCACCGCACCGTCCGCGTTGAGGTGGTGCGGGGCGGCGTACGTGATCTCGGTGGTGATGACGTCGCCGGGGCGGATGGTCGCGGCCTCCGCCGGCGTGACGGCGAAGTGGACGAGGCGGCCGTCGCGGGCCCGCCCGGACATGCGACCGGTGGCGGCGTCCTTACGGCCCTCCCCCACGGCCACGAGCACCTCGGGACGGCTGCCGATCAGCTTCTTGTTCTCGTCCCAGGTGACCTCTTCGACCACCGCGATCAGGCGCTCGTAGCGCTCCTGGACGACCTGCTTCGGCAACTGGTCCGGCATCGTCGCGGCCGGGGTGCCGGGCCGGATCGAGTACTGGAAGGTGAACGCGGAGGCGAATCGGGCCTGCCGCACCACGTCCAGGGTGGCCTGGAAGTCCTCCTCGGTCTCGCCGGGGAAGCCCACGATGATGTCGGTCGTGATCGCGGCGTCCGGCATCGACTCGCGTACCTGGTCGAGGATGCCGAGGTAGCGCTCCGACCGGTAGCTGCGCTTCATCGCCTTCAGTACGCGGTCCGACCCGGACTGAAGCGGCATGTGCAGCTGGTGGCAGACGTTCGGGGTCTCCGCCATGGCGGCGATGACGTCGTCGGTGAACGCGGCCGGGTGCGGGCTGGTGAAGCGAACCCGCTCCAGCCCCTCGATCCCGCCGGTCGCCCGCAGCAGCTCGGCGAAGGCCGAGCGCCGACCGCCGCTGAACCGATGGTCGCCGGCGGAGCCGTCGAACGCGACGCCGTAGGTGTTGACGTTCTGGCCGAGCAGGGTCACCTCGAGGACGCCCTCGTCGACGAGCGCCTGCACCTCGGCGAGCACGTCGCCGGGGCGGCGGTCCTTCTCCTTGCCCCGCAGGCTCGGGACGATGCAGAAGGTGCAGGTGTTGTTGCAGCCCACCGAGATGGAGACCCAACCGGCGTAGGTGGACTCACGCCGGGTCGGCAGCGTCGACGGGAAGACTTCGAGGGACTCGAGGATCTCGACCTCGGCCTCCTCGTTGTGCCGTGCCCGCTCCAGCAGCACCGGCAGCGAGCCGATGTTGTGCGTACCGAAGACGACGTCGACCCAGGGCGCCTTCTTGACGATCTCGCCCTGGTCCTTCTGGGCCAGGCAGCCGCCGACGGCGATCTGCATGCCGGGGTTCTTCACCTTCTGCGGCCGCAGATGACCAAGGTTCCCGTAGAGCCGATTGTCGGCGTTCTCGCGGACGGCGCAGGTGTTGAAGACCACGACGTCGGCGTCATCGTCCTCGGCTCGCACGTAGCCGGCCGCATCCAGCAACCCGGAGATGCGTTCCGAGTCGTGCATGTTCATCTGGCAGCCGTACGTGACGACCTTGTAGCTCCGAGACACCGTAATCCTCCCTACCGCACCCCCAGCGTACCGACCCGGGCCGGATGGCCCGGGTCGGCCTTGCACGGAGCCTTCAGCGTCGCGGGAGGGACGGGCCGGACCACCGCGAGGGTCCGAAATGATGGGTTTCAGCGATCCTCGGCCGGAACGTAGTCGCGGCTGGAGTAGCCGACGTAGAGCTGGCGGGGGCGGCCGATCTTCGTCTCCGGGTCGTTGATCATCTCGCGCCACTGGGCGATCCAGCCGGGCATCCGGCCGAGCGCGAACAGCACCGTGAACATCTTGGGCGGGAAGCCCATCGCCTTGTAGATCAGGCCCGTGTAGAAGTCGACGTTCGGGTAGAGCTTGCGCGAGACGAAGTAGTCGTCGGCGAGCGCGATCTCCTCCAGCCGCATGGCGATGTCCAGCAGCGGATCCGGCTTGTGCAGCCGGGCCAGGACGTCCCGGGCGGCCTTCTTGACGATGGCGGCGCGCGGGTCGTAGTTCTTGTAGACCCGGTGGCCGAAGCCCATCAGCTTGACGCCGTCCTCCTTGTTCTTGACCCGGCGGACGAACGCCTCGACGTCACCGCCGTCGGCCTGGATCTCGCCGAGCATCTCCAGAACCGCCTCGTTGGCCCCGCCGTGCAGCGGGCCGGACAGCGCGTTGACGCCGGCCGAGATCGAGGTGAACAGGTTGGCCTGGGCCGAGCCGGCGATGCGCACTGTCGACGTGGAGCAGTTCTGCTCGTGGTCGGCGTGCAGGATGAACAGCATGTCCAGGGTCCGGGCGAGCACCGGGTCGACGTCGTACGCCGCCGCCGGCACCCCGAAGGTCATGCGCAGGAAGTTCTCGACGTATCCGAGGGAATTGTCCGGATAGAGCAGCGGCTGTCCGATCGACTTCTTGAAGGCGTAGGACGCGATCGTCGGCACCTTGGCGAGCAGGCGGATCGTGGAGATCTCGACGTGCTCCTGGTCGAACGGGTCGAGGCTGTCCTGGTAGAAGGTCGACAGCGCGGTGACCGCCGAGGAGAGCACCGGCATCGGGTGCGCGTCGCGGGGGAAGCCGTCGAAGAAGCGCCGCAGGTCCTCGTGCAGGAGCGTGTGCAGGCGGATCTTGTCGGTGAACTCGGTGAGCTGGGCCGCGGTCGGCAGCTCGCCGTAGATCAGCAGGTACGAGACCTCCAGGAAGGAGGACTTCTCGGCCAGCTGCTCGATCGGGTAGCCGCGGTACCGCAGGATGCCGGCGTCTCCGTCGATGTAGGTGATCTTGGAGGAGCACGTGGCGGTGTTGACGAATCCGGGGTCGTAGGTCACATAGCCGGTCTGGCTGAGCAACTTGCTGACGTCCGCGCCCGCCGGCCCCTCGACCGCCTCGTGTACCGGGAGGAGGATCTGCCCGCCCGGGTGCTCAAGCTTTACGTCCGACATGGTGGTCCCTCGCACGCTTGGTGATAGTCACGGATCTCTAAGGTTTCTGGTGAATCCCTTCAGGTTTACGGTAACGGCTTGGCCACGAGGTGCGGCGAGGTCCAGCGGTGTTGTCTACGTCACGCGATCGGCGGGGCTCGCGCTAGTCCGGATGGACAGGCCGTCGTCACCAGGGTGTTATGACCCCGTGACCAAACGGGTTGCTTCCTGTCACTCACGTCGCTCTAGACTGCCAACGCATCAAAACCCCTCACGCCGGCGCCGGGCTCATGGATGCGCCTCGCCGGTCACCTCTCGGAGGACATCTGCATGACCACTGCGTCACCGGCCGCGCCGCAGACCCTGATCGAGTTGGACGGTGTCAACAAGTGGTTCGGGAAGCTGCACGTCCTACGGGACGTCAACCTCTCGGTGAACCGCGGTGAGGTGGTCGTCGTCATCGGCCCCTCAGGCTCCGGAAAGTCGACTCTGTGCCGGGCGATCAACCGCCTCGAGACCATCGACTCCGGCTCGATCACCTTCGACGGCAAGCCGCTCGCGGCCGAGGGCAAGCCCTTGGCGCGTCTGCGCAGCGACGTCGGCATGGTCTTCCAGTCCTTCAACCTGTTCGCCCACAAGACGATCCTGGACAACGTCACGCTCGGGCCGGTGAAGGTGCGCAAGGAGGCCAAGGCCGCCGCACGCGAGCACGCGATGCAGCTGCTGGACCGCGTCGGCATCGCCGACCAGGCCGGCAAGCACCCGGCTCAGCTGTCCGGCGGTCAGCAGCAGCGGGCGGCCATCGCCCGCGCGCTGGCGATGCGCCCCAAGGCGATGCTCTTCGACGAGCCGACGAGCGCCCTCGACCCGGAGATGGTCGGCGAGGTGCTGGACGTCATGACCTCGCTGGCTCGTGAGGGCATGACGATGATCGTGGTCACCCACGAGATGGGCTTCGCCCGGCACGCCGCCGACCGGGTCATCTTCATGGCCGACGGCCAGATCGTCGAGCAGGCGCCGCCGGCCGAGTTCTTCGCCAACCCGCAGACGGAGCGCGCCCGGGACTTCCTGGGCAAGGTTCTGACCCACTGACCGTGCGGGGTCGCGCGACGACCAGAGTTCTCCGCTGCCGGTCCGATGCCGGTTTGCGGTGTTGAGGGAGGAGACACCATGCGTTTGACGCGCATCGCCGCGGTGGCGTTGACCGCCGCGCTCGCGCTCGGCGCGGCCGCCTGTGGCGGCAGCGATGATGACACTTCGAGCAAGTTCGCAGCTGGTTCGACGATGGAGAAGCTGGCGAAGGCCGGCAAGATCAAGATCGGCACGAAGTTCGACCAGCCGCTGTTCGGCCTGAAGGGCCTGGACGGCAAGCCGGCCGGCTTCGACGTCGAGGTCGGCAAGATCCTGGCCAAGGAGCTGGGGATCGACGCCGACAAGATCGAGTGGGTCGAGTCGCAGTCGAAGGTCCGCGAGGACTACATCGTGCAGGACAAGGTGGACCTGGTCGTGGCGACGTACACGATCAACGACACCCGCAAGGAGAAGGTCTCCTTCGCCGGCCCGTACTTCATCGCCGGTCAGGACATCCTCGTCCGCAAGGACGACACCTCGATCACCGGCCCGGAGTCCTTCCAGGCCGGCGACAAGAAGGTCTGCTCCGTGACCGGGTCGACCCCGGCCAAGAACATCGAGCAGTACCTCAAGGACAAGAACACCCAGCTGGTGCTGTTCGACGTCTACTCGAAGTGCCTGGACGCCCTGGCGAACAAGCAGGTCGACGCCCTGACCACGGACAACGTGATCCTGTCGGGCTACGCCAGCAAGGAGCCGGACAAGTACAAGGTGCTCGGCCAGCCGTTCACACGCGAGCCCTACGGCATCGGCGTGAAGAAGGACGACAAGGTCTTCCGCGACTGGATCAACGACGTCCTCGAGGCGGCGTTCAAGGACGGCCGTTACAAGACCGCCTGGGACGCCTCGCTCAAGGACCTCATCAAGATCCCGGACGCGCTGTCCATCCAGCGTTACTGAGTCAACCCCGTGTGGCCCGGGCTGCCTAGCCCGGGCCACACCTTGCAGAGAAGGGGCACGCCGTGGAGGTCTTCTCCGAGAAGCTCGGCGTCTTCTGGCACGGCTATCTCGGCACGCTGGAGATGTCGCTGCTCGCCGCGATCGGCGCGCTGATCCTGGGCAGCCTCGTCGCGGTGTTGCGCATCGCGCCGCTGCCCCCGTTGCGCGGTGTCGGAACCGCGTACGTGACGGTCTTCCGCAACATCCCGCTGACCGTGGTCATGTTCTTCACCGCGTTCGCCTTGCCGCTGCTCGGCAGTGACGCGGGCTTCCTGAAGGTGCCGGGGTTGAAGGAGCTGATCACCCCGCTCGGCACCGACCTGCCCTACTTCCGGTTCGCCACCATCGCGCTGACGGTCTACACCGCGGCCTTCATCTGCGAGGCGCTGCGCGCCGGCATCGGCGCCGTCCCGACCGGCCAGGCCGAGGCGGCCCGGTCGCTGGGCCTGACGTTCGGGCAGAACCTGAGCTACGTGGTGCTGCCGCAGGCGTGGAAGTACGCGGTCGTGCCGCTCGGCAGCGTCATCATCGCGATGATCAAGAACTCGGCACTGGCAGCGGCCTTCGGCGTCATCGCCACCCTGATGGGCGTCGTCGACGAACTCGTCTCCCAGCAGTACTACGACACCATCCCGGTCTTCCTGGGCGTCGTGGTCGGCTACCTCACCATGACGATTCCGCTCGGCCTGGCGCTGGACGCCGTCGAGCGTTCGCAGAAGAAGGCGGTCCGCCGATGAGCAGCGTCCTCTACGACTCGCCCGGGCCGCGGACCAAGGCGATGACGATCATCGGGAGCATCGTCGCGGTGCCGCTGATCGCCGCCGCCGTCTACTTCTGGATCTACCGCCCGCTGGACGACGCCGGCCAGTTCGACGGCAAGTTGTGGGGCCCGATCGTCGACCCGAACAACCAGTACTTCCCGCTCGTCTGGGAGCGCTGGGGCGACGGCTGGCTCAACACGCTTGAGGCCGCGGCGCTGTCCATCGTCGCCTCGCTCGTGCTCGGGTCGTTGATCGCCCTGGTACGCCGGGAGCTGCGCGAACTGCGTGACCGCCGGTTCCCTGGCCTCACGCTGGCTCCGGTCCTGCGGGGCGGCGTCCTGGCCGGCCGCGGAATCACCCGGGGCTGGGTCGAGATCGCCCGGGGTACGCCGGTCGTGACGACGCTGTTCTTCGTCTTCATGGTGCTGCCGATCTGGGGCATCGACTTCGACGACCGGATGTGGTTCCTGGTCATCGGCCTCACGATCTACAACAGCGTGGTCATCGGCGAGATCCTGCGGTCCGGAATGGACGGTCTGCCGCAGGGGCAGGACGAGGCGGCCCGCGCGGTCGGCCTCAACTCCTGGCAGTCCTCGTGGATCGTCATGTTCCCGCAGGCGTTCCGGGTCATGCTGCCGGCACTGATCAGCCAGGTCGTCGTGATCCTCAAGGACACCTCGCTCGGCGGCGTCATCATCTCCTACGAGGAGGCGCTCGGCGTCACCAAGCAGATGGTGGAGGCGTTCCGGGGCGAGAACCTCGCGATCGGCATCCCGATGTACTTCTCCGTCGGTGTCATGTACATCGTGGTGAACTACGCGCTGTCGAAGCTCGCGGGGTACCTGCAGAGGCGGTTGTCTCGCCGGGGCTACAAGCCGGTCGACAAGCCGAGTGTGGCGATCGTGGCCGACGCGTCGGCCGGAGCGGGCGCGGGCGCGTCCGCCTGATTTCCCGTTACGGCGCCCGTTCGGAAGAACGGGCGCCGTACGCATCTCTGCCGTCAGACGAGGCCGAAGTGGGCGACAAGCTTGCCGATCTGCCCGTCGATCCCGTCGAGGCGTCCGTCCATCCTGTCGAGGCGACCGTCGATCCCGTCGAGGCGACCCTTCATCTCTACGAGCTCATCCCGCACTTCGACAAGCTCACCCTGGATCTTGTCGACAGAACGATCGAGCCCGCCGAGCCGGAGGATGACCGACCCCAGACTCGACCTGGTGTCGCTCCGGAAGATGGCAAGCTTCTCCCCGACGGTCGAGACGCCCTTGTGCGTACCTTGGATCATCCGGTAGAGGGCGTCGTCCTGCTCGTCGAGTTTCTCAACTGTCTTTCTCACGTGATGGTTCTCCCGTCTGCTCGTGCTTACCGAGTTTCGGGATCGGCGCCGTTCCCGCCGATGAGCCTATACCGGCGCTGAGCTGGGAATCTACGCCCATTTCTCGCGCTGAAATGCCCTACCGAAGCGCTTCTCTGCGGATCATTTGGACACTCAACAGTAGAGAGTCAGCGGGCGATCTCGGTGGTACGCGACTCGCGTACGACGGTGACGCGGATCTGACCGGGATAGGTCAGCTCCTCCTCGATCTGCTTCGCGACGTCCCGGGCGAGCACCGCCGCGCCGATCTCGTCGACGTCCTCCGGGCGTACCATCACCCGGATCTCTCGCCCGGCCTGCATCGCGAACACCTTGTCGACGCCGGTCTTGGAGCCCGCGATCTCCTCGATGCGCTCCAGCCGCTTCACGTACGCCTCCAGGCTCTCCCGCCGTGCCCCCGGCCGTCCGCCGGAGCACGCGTCGGAGGCCTGGGTCAGGACCGCCTCGATGGTCTGCGGCGCGACCTCGTTGTGGTGCGCCTCGATGGCGTGCACGACGTCCTCGGACTCGCCGCACCGGCGGGCCAGGTCGGCGCCGATGAGGGCGTGCGAACCCTCCACCTCGTGGGTGAGCGCCTTGCCGATGTCGTGCAGGAAGGCCGACCGCTTGATCAGGGCCGGGTCGAGGCGCAGCTCGGCGGCCATGATCCCGGCGATGTGGGCGGTCTCGACCAGATGCTTCAGGACGTTCTGCCCGTACGACGTGCGGTAGCGCAGCCGGCCCAGCATCGTCACCAGCTCCGGGTGGATCTCGGTGATGCCGACCTCGACCAGCGCGTCCTCGGCCGCCCGCAGGCACAGCCGCTCGACCTCGTCCCGCGCGGTCTCGTAGACCTCCTCGATCCGGTGCGGGTGGATCCGGCCGTCGAGGACCAGCTTCTCCAGCGTGACCCGGCCGATCTCGCGGCGTACCGGGTCGAAGCAGGACAGCAGCACCGCCTCGGGCGTGTCGTCGATGATCAGGTTGACCCCGGTGACCTGTTCGAACGCCCGGATGTTCCGGCCTTCGCGGCCGATGATGCGGCCCTTCATCTCGTCCGAGGGCAGATGCAGGACGCTGACGACGCTCTCGGCCGTCTGCTCGCTCGCCACGCGCTGGATGGCGTCGACGACGATGTGCCGCGCCCGGTTCTCGGCCGTGGTGCGAGCGTCGTTCTCGATGTCCCGGACCAGGAGCGCGGCCTCCCGCTTGGCCTGGCCCTCGACGGCCTCCACCAGCTCGGACTTGGCGGCGTCGGCGGTGAGCCCGGCGACCCGCTCCAGCTCCCGGCGGCGGCCCTCCTCGGCCCGGTCGAGATCCTCCGACCGCTTGTTCAGCTCGGTCTCCCAGCGGACGAGGTCGAGTTCGGCGGCGGCGATCCGCCGGTCGCGCTCGGCCAGCCGCTCGGCCTCCTCGCCGTGGAGCCGTTCCCGCTCGGCCAGCCGATCTGCCTCCTCGGCGTGTCGCCGCTCCCGCTCGTCGAGCCGCTGAGCCCGTCGTTCGGCGTCCTCAGCCTGCTCCTTCGCGGTCGCGGTGAGCAGCCCGATCTCGCGTTCGGCGCTCCGGCGGGCGGCCTGCCGGGTCTGCTCGGCGTCGATCTCCGCCTGCTTGTTGGCCCGCTCCAGAATCTGCTCGGACTCGGCGTGGGCGACGTCGATGATGCGCTGCGCCTCGGCACGGGCCGCCGTGGACTCCGCCTTCGCCGCCGCCGCGTCGGCCTTGGCCGTCGTCGCGTCCCCCCGGGCCGAGCTGGCCTCCCGCTGAGCGGTCACGGTCAAGGCCCGGGCCTGTTCCAAGGCGGCGGCCGCCTCGATGGCGGCCGCGTGAACCTGGCGGGACTCCGTGTCGTCCTGGGCGATGGGTCGCTGCCAGAACGAGTGGTCGTCCAGCGGAGCCGCCTTGGACTTGCCGACGCCGAGTTGCCTGACGACGCGTACGCCGAGGAACAGCAGGGCGACGACACCGAGAGCGAGCAGAACGACCGCGCCCGTCAGCACTCCTTCGAGCGGACTCATGGGTCGCTCCCTTCGCCGTCACACGCAGTTGTTTCGCGATGCCCGACCACGGCGAGGGAGCACGACACCTACTCGCGCCCGGATCAACGTTCGCCCAGGTAGGCGAGCGCTGAGCCGATGCCGAGAGGCAGATCGACACTGAAACTGTTGCTCTACTGTTACGCGATCTATGTTGTGTGTGTTAACCCAAGGTGGTCGGAGGTCGCCCTCGTACCACGAGGCTAGGTTGTGTGGGTCGCCCGGTCAAGAACTCATGATCAGACACGATCCGGGCGTTCCCCCTCCGAGTCCATCGCTTCGAGGGCCAGCCCTTCGGCCCACTCCTGCTTGGCCTCCCAGCCCATTTCCCAAACCTTATGGCCCTCTGTGTAGTCCTCCGCCTCGTCACTGACCCGGGCTAGGACGTCCTTCACGGCACGGAACGCGATACCGGGGGGATAGCCCTTGCGGGCGAGCATGCTGACCAGCTTGCGGAAGACCTGATCAGGTTCGCCGCGCACCGTACGCAGCTTCCGCTCGACCAGCTCCCGGGCGGTGACCTCCTCGGTCTCCACCTCCAGATCGGCCAGCGCCTCCTTGATGACCTCCTGGTCGACGCCACGCCGGCGCAGCTCCTGACCGAGCGCGCGGCGGGCCAGCCCCTTGCCGTGATGCCGGGAGTCGACCCAGGCGCGGGCGAAGGCGGCATCGTCGATGATGCCGACCTCGTCGTAGCGGTCGAGCACCTCCTCGACGATCTCGGCGGTGATGCCGCGCTTGGTCATCGCCGCGGCCAGCTCCGACCGGGTCCTGGGGCGTACGGAGAGCTGGTTGAGGCAGATCTCCCGGGCACGCTCCCGCTCGTCCTTGGGCGGCTCCGGCTTCTTCTCCCGGATGCTGTCTCGCAGGCTCTGCTGCGGCGTCTCCGGCGCGGCCGCGGCAGCCTCCGGATCGGGGCCCCACAGGTCGGGATCGTTCTCCGGCTCCACGTGCTTGGCGCGGGATCGGCGCGGCCGCCTCGCCGGGGCGGCGTCCCACCCTCGGCCGGAGCGTCCTCGTATCGTCATTCGGCTCCCCCCTTTACGTCGGCTTGGGCGGCTTGGGCCTGCCTTCGTCAGTCTGGCCGGCTTCGTCGGCAGGGCCGGCTCGACAGTTGATCTTGGCGAGTTAGGGTCGCTATAGCGACACTTTCTCGCCTAGATCAACTGATCTCGGCCGCGGCCCGAAGCGGCCGCGCCTCGCAAAGCGAACGCCCCGCAAAGCGAACGCCCCGCAAAGCGAACCCGGCCCCGAGCGCAAACGCGTCCCGGAAAAGCGAACGCGTCCCGGAAAGCAAACGCGCCCCGGAAAGGGGACGCGCCGGACAGGGAGCGCGCCCGAAAGCGAAAGGGCGTGGTCGCCGATGAGCAGCGTCCACGCCCTGAAGTGCGAAGAGATCAGAAGTCGACGGGCGGCAGCGCCGGGCCACCGGCCTCGTCGTTGCCCGCGTTCACGCCCACACCGAGCTTCTCGAGGATCTTCTTCTCGATCTCGGCGGCGACGTCGGGGTTCTCCTTGAGGAACTCCCGGGCCTTCTCCTTGCCCTGGCCGAGCTGGTCGCCCTCGTAGGTGTACCAGGCGCCGGCCTTGCGGATGATGCTCTGCTCGACGCCGACGTCGATCAGCGAGCCCTCGCGGGAGATGCCCTTGCCGTACATGATGTCGAACTCGGCCTGCCGGAACGGGCTGGACACCTTGTTCTTGACGACCTTGACCCGGGTCCGGTTGCCGACGACCTCGGTGCCGTCCTTCAGGCTCTCGATCCGGCGGACGTCCAGGCGGACCGACGCGTAGAACTTCAGCGCCTTACCACCGGTGGTGGTCTCGGGCGAGCCGAACATGACGCCGATCTTCTCGCGCAGCTGGTTGATGAAGATCGCGGTGGTGTTCGTGTTGTTGAGCGCGCCGGTCATCTTCCGCAGCGCCTGGCTCATCAGCCGGGCCTGCAGGCCGACGTGGCTGTCGCCCATCTCACCCTCGATCTCGGCGCGCGGCACGAGCGCGGCCACCGAGTCGATCACGATGAGGTCGAGCGCGCCGGAGCGGACCAGCATGTCCGCGATCTCCAGCGCCTGCTCGCCGGTGTCGGGCTGGGAGACCAGCAGCGCGTCGGTGTCGACCCCGAGGGCACGGGCGTATTCCGGGTCGAGCGCGTGCTCGGCGTCGACGATCGCGGCGATGCCGCCGTTGCGCTGGGCGTTGGCGATCGCGTGCAGGGCCAGCGACGTCTTACCCGAGGCCTCCGGGCCGTAGATCTCGATGATGCGGCCCCGCGGCAGTCCGCCCACGCCGAGCGCGACGTCGAGGGCGATCGAGCCGGTCGGGATGACCGACATCTGCACCTGCGGGCGCTCGCCCAGGCGCATCACGGAACCCTTGCCATGGGCCTTCTCGATCTGGGCCAGCGCTAGATCGAGCGCTTTCGTCTTGTCAGGACTTGCCACTGCCATGCCTGCCACCCCTTGTTGGCCCGCCTTCGGGGCCTTCGCCGTCGAGCTCTTCGTCACGCCGGACACGTTATGCGCCGGGTCTGACAAAACCGCGCCACCCCGCCGTCATCCCGACCGAGGACGATACCCGTACACCTGTACTATGCGCTACCTTGACACGCTAGCGCAGCCGGGATGGCACTCGGTCGGGGTAATTCGCCACGACGGCCCGCCAGACGACGATCGCGTCGACCCCGGAGCGCAGCGCGTCGTCGATCGTCTGACCGAGCTGCGGCAACACTTGATCGGCGGCCACCGACCGCGCGTACGCGGGGCCGAAGGACTCCCCCATCCGCCGCCAGAAGTCGCTCAGCTTCATGCTCACCGTCCGCTCATCCGTGGTGTCTCCGGTCCAGCCTGCCCGGTTCGCAGCGTCAGCGCCAGCAGCGGCACCACCGCCAGCGCGGCCAGCAGCGTGAGCATCGGGTAGGAGCCGAACTGCACGATCACTCCGGAGAGCAGGCCGGCGGTCGCGCCCGCCACCCCGGTGGCCAGGTCGGACAGGCCCTGCGCGGCCGCCTTCACCGGCAACGGGACGCTCGCGGCGAACAGCGTCGAACCGGCCACCATGGTGCACGACCACCCCTGACCCAGCAGAATCAGGCCGAGCGCCAGGCGTACCACATCATGGCCGGAGGTCCCCGCGACCGCGCACGCCGCGGTCAGCAGGACCACCCCGGCGAGGATGACCCGTCGCGGCCCGAGCCGGTCGGTGGCCCAGCCGACCAGCGGCGACAGGCCGTACATGCCCGCGATGTGCAGGCCGATCACGAACCCGACGATGGTCAGCGACGCGCTGCCGTGATGGGTATCTCCGATGTGGATGGGCGTCATGGACATCACGCCCACCATCACCAGGTGGCCCAGGGCCGTCGCGACCAGGCCGAGCCGCGCGCCGGTGATCGACCAGACCACCGTCGCGGCCTGGCGGAAGGTGGTCGTCGCCGCGGCGGCCGCGGGCGGGGCGACCGTCGCCACTCCGCCCGAGCCGACCGGCGCGACCGGCGGAGAAGGTTCCGGCGCGAGCCGTTTGGCCAGCTTGAGCGGGTCGGGCCGGAGCACGGTCATGATCCAGACAGCGCAGGCCAGGAACGTCGCGGCCGAGGCGAGATACGGCGCGGCCAGCACCGGGATGCCCGTGCCCGCCACGAGCCGGCCGACCGGGGCGGCGAGGTTCGGCCCGGCCACCGCGCCGATGGTGGACGCCCAGATCACCCAGGAGAGCTGCCGCCCACGCTGCGCCGGCTCGGCGAGGTCGGCCGCCGCGTAGCGGGACTGGTACTTACCGGTGTTGCCCGCCCCGAACAGGAACATCCCGACGATGAGCAGCGCGACGTGCCGCCAGGCCGCGGCGGCCACCACCGTGACCGCGCCGGCCGCGCCGACCAGATAGGACAGCGCCAGGCCGGGCCGGCGGCCGTATCGGTTCATGATGCGGCTGGCCGGCAGCGCGCTCAGCGCTCCGCCGACCACCGCGACGCTCTGCGCCGCGCCGGACAGCGCGGTGCCGACCATCTCCTTCGTGAGCAGCGCGCCGACCGAGATGCCGATCGCCACGCCGAGGCCGCTGACGATCTCGTTCGCGACCAGGACGCGCACTGTGCGGCGCTGGACGCGCGCGACATCGACCGATGACACTTCGGATGCTCCGAGGGGTAAGGAGTGCGGGTGGATCTGTCACCCTACCCTTAACGATCATCCAGTCGTGATGCCAACTCGTTCCGGCGCAGGTCAGACGGTCCAGCGGCGACCGCTCGCGGCCGCCGCGAAGGCGTCCGCGAAGGGCTCGATGTCCGCTTGGGTCACGTTCGCAATGGTTACTCGTACGCCGGGCGGACTGGCCACTCGGTGCAAGCTGCCCGGGGCGACCGCGTAACCGGAGTCGCGAAGCGCGGTGAGGACCCGGGTCTCGTCGTCGACGGGAATCCAGACGTTGATGCCGGTCCGGCCGTGCGCGGTGAAGCCCCTGGCCCGCAACGCGGCCACGAGCGCGTCGCGGCGGGCGTCGTACTCCCGGGCGGCGGCCGAGGTGTCGGCGGTCTCCCACAGCCGGACGAGCGTCCGCTGCAGGACGGTGGAGACCCAGCCGGCGCTCAGCCGACGGCGTCCCTCGACCCGGGCGACCGTCGCGGGGTCGCCCGCGAGAACGGCGATCCGCAGATCCGGCCCGTACGGCTTGGAGGCGCTGCGCAGGAAGACCCAGCGCGGCGTCACCCCGGCCAGCGACGCGAGCGGGACGGCCGCCAGCTCGGCCGCGTGATCGTCCTCGATCAGCAGGACGTCCCGGTCCTTCAGCTCCGCGGCCAATTGGCGGGCGCGTTGTGCCGTCACGGCCGCACCGGTCGGGTTCTGCGCCCTGGTCGTGACGATGACCGCCTTGACGCCCTTCTGGAGGGCCGCCCGGAGTCCTTGGGGAGTCGGGCCGTCGTCGTCGACCGGGATCGGCACGACCGACAACCCGTGCGCCGCCACGAGATCCAGTGAGGCGGCCCACCCCGGGTCCTCCACGCCGACCGGGTCGCCGGGCCGCAGCATGGTGCTGAACAGCAGGTCGAGGCCGTCCAACGCGCCGCCGACGACGGTGAGCGCGGCGTCGGCGGGCAGGTCCGGCAGCCGCTCGCGGGCCCGCTCGGCCAGCTCGGGCAGCACGCCGGCGTCCCGATAGTTCGCGGTCACCCCCTGCGCGGCGACGTGGGCCAGGACGGGCCCGAGATCGGGCAGCAGACTCGGTTCGCCGAGCGCCAGATCCAGGACGCCGTCCGGCACGACCGGCCCGCCGGTGCTGCGATCGGCCGAGATCGGCGGCTCGGGGCGTACGCGGGTGCCGTGGCGCCCCTGCGTCTCCACGATGCCGCGCTGCCGGAGTTGCTGGTACGCCGCCGCAGCGGTGTTCGCCGCCACGCTCAGCTCGGCCGCGAGCGCCCGAACCGTCGGGAGCAGGTCGCCTGCTCGCAGCGCACCCGTACGCACGCCGTCCTCGACGCTGCGCACGATCTCGGCTGCGGTCTTCCCGGAGATCTGATACTGTACCGCCACAGTTTCGAGACTGTACCAGAACAAAGGGCGGACCATGTACACCAAGACCCCTCGGACCACCAGTCTCCGCGAGAAGGACCGGATGAGCTACTCCCGCGAGGAGGCGCACACCATTCTCGACGAGGCCTGGTTCTGCACGCTCTCGTTCGTCCACGACGGCGAGCCGCGCGCCCTGCCCACCCTGTTCGTACGCGTGGACGACGTGGTCTACGTGCACTTCTCGACCGGCGGCCGGGTGGCGTTGGGCGGCCGCGCCGACGACCTCCGCGTCTGCCTGAGCGTCACCCACCTCGACGGCCTGGTGCTCGCCCGTTCGCAGTTCCACCACAGCGCCAACTACCGGTCGCTGGTCGCGCACGGCGTCGCCGTCACGGTCACCGACCCGGCCGAACGCGACCTGGCGTTCACCGCGCTCACGGAGAAGGTCGGCGCCGGCCGGGCCGCCGCGACCCGCCCGCCGAACGCGAAGGAGGCCGCGCAGACCGCCGTCCTTCGGCTGGCGCTGGACGAGGTGAGCGTGCGGGCGCGTATCGGTGGGGTCAACGAGGAGGAGGAAGACCTCGGGCTGCCGCACTGGGCCGGGGTGCTGCCGATGCGTACGGTGGTCGGCCCGGCGCGCCGGGATCAGGGTGTCACCGCTCCCCTGCCCGACTATCTGCGTACGGTGCCGAGCGCGTGGCACGAGGCGCCGACGCTCAAGGGCGAGCACGTGATCCTCGAACGCCTGGACCTGTCCCACGCGCCCGGCCTGTTCGCCGCCGTCGGCGGGGACGACGAGGTGTGGCGCTACCTGCTCAACGACACCCCGCACACGGCCGAGGAGATGGGCCGACTCGTCGCCGACGCCGAAGACCAGCACGTACGCGGTGCTCGGGTGCCCTGGGTGCAGCGGGACGCGGCCACCGGCGAGATCGTCGGCACGACGTCGTTCTACGGAGTCGACCCGCACAACCGCTCCGTCATCATCGGCATCACCACATTGGGGCGACGGTGGTGGCGTACCGGGATCAACACGGAGTCGAAGCTGCTCCTGCTCCAGCACGCGTTCGACACCCTGGGCTGCGTACGCGTCCAGTGGGAGGCCAACTCGCTCAACACCCGGTCGCACACCGCGATCGAGCGCCTGGGCGCGACCCGCGAGGGCGTCCTGCGGCGGCACAAGAAGCTGTCCGACGGCACGTGGCGGGACACCTTCGTCTTCGGCCTGACGGCCGAGGAGTGGCCTGCGGCACAGTCTTCTTTGCGGGCGCGGCTCCGCCCTAGGCTTACCTGATGCTCGGCGTGACAGACCTGGGGACCTATGTCCTCGGCACGGTGGCGATCATCCTGCTGCCCGGCCCCAACTCGATGTACGTCCTGTCGACGGCGGCCTCGAACGGCGTACGCCGGGGGTATCAGGCCGCCTGCGGCGTGTTCCTCGGCGACACCATCCTCATGATCGCCTCGGCCGCCGGGGTCGCCTCGCTGCTGCGCGCCTTCCCGCCCGTGTTCCTGGCCCTCAAGTACGCGGGCGCGGCGTACCTGGCCTATCTCGGTCTGAAGATGTTGTTCGCTCGGCCGGCTGCCGCCCCCACCGAGGAAGCTGAGCCGGCGGTGGATCGGCCGTTCCGGCGGGCGTTCACGATCAGCCTGATGAACCCGAAGGCGATCCTGTTCTTCATCTCCTTCTTCATCCAGTTCGTCGACCCCGCGTACGCCCACCCGGCGGTGACCTTCACCGTGCTGGGCGCGATCGTGCAGCTGTTCAGCTTCCTCTACCTGACCGCGCTCATCTTCACCGGCGACCGGCTCGCCGCGGTGTTCCGCCGTCGGCGACGGTTGGCTCGCGCAGGTGCCAGCGCTATCGGGGTGCTGTTCCTCGGTTTCAGCCTGCGCCTCGCCACAGCTTCCCTATAGCGACACTTCCGTGATCAGGTGAGGGCGAGGTCGCCCCGGCCGAGGGCGGTGACGATCTCGTTCAGCACCGGCACGTCCGCGCTGACCGGTCGCCGGGCGAAGCGCTGGTGACTGCGATGCCGCCTGACGACGACGAAGTGCACCGCTGCGCGTACCAGTGCTCGATCCGCGGCGCTGGAGCGAGACGTCTCCGCGACCAGTCGACGGAGGGTGACCGCGATGCGTTCGGCGAGCGGGAGGTCGTGCGGGACGCGGGCCTGGACCCAGGCCAGGTGACCGTCGAGCTGGCGGAGCAGCACGTCTGATTCGTGGGCGGCGGTGCGGCGCGGGCGGATTCGACGGTCGTCCATTGCTGGGACCCCCAGGCTGATTCGATGGACTACTCAACGTCTCTATGACGGTAACCGAGAGTCACGAAACGGGCAAGACTTGCATGGTGGACGATTTGCGCACGCCGCCGTTTGTCAGGGGTCCGGGGCAGGATGGATGACGTGACCGACGTGCTGGAGCTGTTCGGCCCGGCGACCCGGGAATGGTTCTCGACCGCCTTCGCCGCCCCCACCCCCGCCCAGGCGGGCGCGTGGCAGGCCGTGGCGGCGGGGCGGCATGCCCTGGTCGTGGCGCCGACCGGGTCCGGCAAGACGCTCGCGGCGTTCCTGTGGGCGCTGGACCGGCTGGCCCACGAGCCCGTGCCGGCCGAGCCCGAGAAGCGCTGCCGGGTCCTCTACGTGAGCCCGCTCAAGGCGCTCGCGGTCGACGTCGAGCGCAACCTGCGGACGCCGCTGACCGGCATCCGGCACGCCGCCGACCGGCTCGGCCTCACCGAGCCCGCGGTGACCGTCGCGATGCGGACCGGCGACACCCCGGCCGACGAGCGGCGAGTGTTCGCCAAGCGGCCGGCCGACATCCTGATCACCACGCCGGAGTCGCTGTTCCTGCTGCTCACCTCGCAGGCACGGGAGGCGCTGCGGGGCATCGAGACGGTGATCCTCGACGAGGTCCACGCCGTCGCGGGGACCAAGCGCGGCGCACACCTTGCGCTGTCGCTGGAGCGGCTGGACGCGCTGCTGGCCAAGCCCGCGCAACGGATCGGGCTGTCGGCCACCGTGCAGCCGACCGAGGTGGCGGCCCGGTTCCTGGGCGGGGCCGCGCCGGTGGAGGTCGTCCAGCCGCCGACGGCCAAGACGATCGAGGTCTCGGTCGAGGTGCCGGTCGAGGACATGACCGCGCTCGACGAGGGCCGGGCCGACGACGAGGGGCCCCGGCGCGCCTCCATCTGGCCCGCCGTCGAGGAACGGGTCTACGAGCTGATCAAGGGACACCGGTCGACCATCGTCTTCACCAACTCCCGGCGGGGCTCGGAGCGGCTGTGCGCCCGGCTCAACGAGCTGGCGGTGGAGGACCTCGATCGCGCGATCCCGATGCCGGCGCAGATCATGGCGCAGGCGGGCGCGGGCTACGGAGCGCCGGGCGTGATCGCCCGCGCCCACCACGGTTCGGTGTCCAAAGAGGAACGAAAGCACATCGAGGAGCAGCTGAAATCGGGGCAGCTGCCGGCCGTCGTCGCCACCTCCAGCCTCGAACTCGGCATCGACATGGGCTCGGTCGACCTCGTAGTGCAGGTCGGCGCGCCGCCGAGCGTCTCGGCCGGCCTCCAGCGGGTCGGCCGCGCCGGGCACCAGGTGGGCGCGATCTCCCGTGGCGTGGTCTTCCCGATGCACCGTGGCGACCTGCTCACCTCGGCCGTGGTCTCGCGGCGGATGGTCGGCGGCACCCTGGAGTCGCTGGACTACCTGCACAGCCCGCTCGACGTGCTGGCCCAGCACATCGTGGCGATGACGGCGCTCGACGAGTGGACCGTCGCCGACGCCGCGACCCTCGTCCGGCGGGCCGCGCCCTTCGCGGAGCTGCCCGACTCGGCCCTGCACTCGGTGCTCGACATGCTCTCCGGCCGCTACCCGTCGACCGCGTTCGCCGAGCTGCGGCCGCGCATCGTGTGGGATCGCGCGACCGACCGGATCACCGGCCGGCCCGGCAACCAGCGCCTCGCGGTCACCAGCGGCGGCACCATCCCCGATCGAGGGCTGTTCGGCGTCTTCCTCGCCGGCGCCGCGAAACCCGCCCGCGTCGGGGAACTCGACGAGGAGATGGTCTACGAGTCCCGGGTCGGCGACGTCTTCGCCCTCGGCACCAGTTCATGGCGGATCGAGGAGATCACGCCGGATCGCGTACTGGTGTCGCCGGCGCCTGGCCAACCGGCGCGGCTGCCGTTCTGGAAGGGCGATCAGGCCGGGCGACCGGTCGAGCTCGGCAAAGCCATCGGCTCCTATCTGCGTACGCCGTCTGATGTGGAGGGATTGGATCCGGCGGCTCGGGAGAACCTGTCGGCGTACCTGGCGGAGCAGCGCGAGGCCACCCGGCACCTGCCCGACGACCGGACCGTCCTCGTCGAGCGATTCCGGGACGAGCTCGGCGACTGGCGGATCGTGCTGCACTGCGTACTGGGAGCGCCGGTCAACGCGCCGTGGGCGCTGGCCATCGGGCAGCGGCTGTCCGAACGACTCGGCGTCGACGCCCAGGTCCACGCGGCCGACGACGGCATCGTCATCCGGCTGCCCGAGGGCGCGGAGGAACCGCCGAGCGCGGCCGACCTCGTCTTCGACCCCGACGAAATCTCGATGATCGTGGCCGACGGCGTCGGCGGCTCAGCCCTGTTCGCGTCGCGGTTCCGCGAGTGCGCCGCCCGGTCGCTCCTGCTTCCCCGGCGCGACCCGGGCAAGCGGCAACCGTTGTGGCAGCAGCGTCAGCGGGCCGCCCAGTTGCTCGACGTCGCCCGGGACTTCCCCGACTTCCCGGTCACGCTGGAGGCGGCGCGCGAATGCCTGCGCGACGTCTTCGACCTGCCCGCCCTGACCGACTTGATGCGCTCGGTCGCGGCTCGACGCGTACGCCTCATCGACGTGAGCACGGCCAAGCCGTCGCCGTTCGCACGTTCGCTGCTGTTCGGCTACGTCGGCGCCTTCCTCTACGGGGAGGACGTCCCGCTGGCCGAACGCCGCGCGGCGGCGCTGTCGCTGGACCCGACCCTGCTGGCGGAACTACTCGGCCGGGTCGAGCTGCGGGAACTACTCGATCCCGCCGTCATCGAGGCGGTCGCCCAGCGTCTGCGGTGGGCCGAACGGCCGCTCCGCGACGGCGAGGACGTCGTCGAAGCACTGCGTCAGCTGGGCGAATTGACTCTCGACGAGCTGACCGCGCTCGGAGCGGCCCTGGAGTGGCTGGCCCCGCTCGAACGGGCCAACCGGATCGTCCGCGTCCGTGTGGCCGCCCAGGACTGCTACATCTTGGCGGAGGACGCCGGGCGCTATCGCGACGCCCTCGGGGTGGCACTCCCGCCGGGTCTTCCGGCTGCGTTCACGGCTCCGGTGCCCGATCCGCTCGCCGACTTGATCAGCCGATACGCGCGTACGCACGGGCCGTTCCGAGCCGATGAGTGCGCGGCGCGCTTCGGGCTCGGCGTGGCCGTCGTCGACCACACGCTCCGGCGGCTCGCCGCGACCGGCCGGGTCGTGTCGGGCGAGTTCACCGCCGCGTCGGACGGCGGGCACGTCGAATGGTGCGACGCCGAAGTCCTCCGGATGCTGCGGCGACGGTCGCTGGCCGCACTGCGAAAGGAGATCGAGCCGGTGCCGCCGCGGGTGCTGGGCCGGTTCCTCTCCCGCTGGCAGGGCATCGGGCGAAGCCGGAAAGGATTGGACGGGGTCGCCGACGTCGTCGCGCAGCTGCAAGGCGTACCGGTGCCGGCGTCGGCGCTGGAACGCCTGATCCTGCCGGCCCGCGTAGACGGCTATCGTCCGTCCGATCTGGACGAGTTGTGCGCCACCGGCGAGGTCGTCTGGTGCGGGGCCGGGCCGATTCAGGGCGCCGACGGCTGGATCTCGCTGGCCTTCGCCGATTCCGCTCCCTTGCTGTTGCCACCGGCGCTCGACCAGGAGTGGCCGGCGCTCCACCAGTCCATTCTCGACGCTCTCAGTGGTGGCGCGTTGTTCTTCCGCCAGCTCCCCACGGCCGCCGACGAAAGCGAGGTCGTCGAGGCCCTGTGGGACCTCGTCTGGGCCGGGCTGGTCGGCAACGACACGCTGGCCCCGGTGCGAGCGCTGCTCTCGGGCGGCTCCGGCGCGCACAAGTCCCGGCCCGCACCCGGTCGCTCGCGCTACCAACGCAGTGGGCGCGTCTCGCTGAGCACCCTGCGGCAAGGCCCGCCGACCGTGGCCGGGCGCTGGCACCTGGTGGTCGACCGCGACCTCGACCCCACCCGCCGGGCGGCCGCGCTGGCCGACTCGTTGCTGGAACGGCACGGCGTCGTCACCCGGGGAGCGGTAGCGGCCGAGGGGCAGCCCGGTGGCTTCGCCGCCGTCTACCCCGTCCTGTCCGGGCTGGAAGAACGCGGTGCGGCGCGCCGGGGCTACTTCGTCGAAGGGTTGGGTGCGGCACAGTTCGCCCTGCCCGGAGCGGTCGACCGGCTCCGGTCGTACGCCGACCGCACCTTCCCGGCCGAAGTGCTCGCGGCGACCGACCCGGCCAACCCGTACGGCGCGGCGCTGGACTGGCCCCCGGCCGACGGCGGGCACCGACCCGGACGCAAGGCGGGCGCGCTCGTCGTCCTCGCCGACGGCGAACTCGCCCTCTACGTCGAACGCGGCGGGCGTACGCTGCTCACCTTCTCGGCGGAGCAACCCGTGCTCACGGCGGCGACGAAGGCGTTGGCCGAAGCCGTCCGAGGTGGGGCGCTCGGCAGCCTCAGCGTCGAACGGGCCGACGGCGAGGCGGTGCACGACAGCGTACTGGGTGAGGCGTTGGCCGCGGCCGGATTCACCGTGACGCCAAGGGGACTGCGGCTTCGCGCGTGACCCCGTCCCCGATGGGCCGGGGCTTGACCTCCCGTCGGCGAGCGCCTCCGTCGGCGAGGGCTTCCGCCGGCGATGGCCTCCGCCGGCGGGTGAGGCGCGGTGATCTTGGCGAGTTTCGGTTGCCCAGGCGACATTTTCTGGCTCTCCGGCTGCTTGTGTGGGTCACGAGCGGTCGGGGAGCTTGATTTGGTAGCCGCCTAGGTTGAGCTTGGCGAGGGCTATCAAGGCTTCGGCGGATTTGAACCCGAACGCGATCCGGGTCAAGAGCCGGATCTTGGTGTTGGTCGA
>NZ_JBFBAZ010000082.1:0-35966 GCF_040682475.1 Hamadaea sp. NPDC051192 | reverse complement strand
GATCACGGATCCAGGTCGAATCTTGGTCCAAGATTCGACCCAGATCCCTGATCCAGCGCAAGGGGAGGCGGCGCAAGGGGAGGCGGTGCCGAGGGAGGCGGCGCGGAAGGAAGCGGCACGGGAGAGGGCGGTGGAGGTGGTGAGCCTCCGCAGCGTGGCGAGTGAGGCGGCGTACATCGCGCATCGGCTCCGCGAGGCCCATCTGGTCGACGGTGTGAGCTGGTCGAAGATGGCGGTGATCCAGCGATCCACCGCGGTGCAGCTGGTCAGCCTCCAGCGCGGGTTGCGTCAGGCCGGGGTGCCGACGGTGGTGCTCGCCGAGGATCTGCCCCTGCACGAGCAGCCTGCCGTACGCCCATTCCTCACCTTGCTCCGCTGCGCGCTCAAGCCGGAGGACTTGACCGAGGAGACGGCGGTCGCGCTGCTGCATTCGCCGTTGGGCGGGGCCGACCCGTTCGGGGAGCGGAAGCTGCGCCAGGGTTTGCGCGCCTTGGCCCATGCCGCCGGTGATCCCCGGCCGAGCGGGGAACTGCTGGTAGACGCCCTTCGTGACCCGACCGAGTTGGCCGTGATCGACAAGAGATGGGCCGCTCCGGCCAGCCGGATCGCTCAGCTGCTGGCGACCGGCCGGGAGACCGCGGCCCGGCCCGGCGCGACCGCCGAGGACGTGCTCTGGAACGTGTGGCGGGCCAGTGGTCTGGCCGAGCGCTGGGCCGCGCTGGCCACTACCCCGGCGAGTGGGCCGGATCAGCGGCGGCGGGCCGAGGGCGCTGACCGGGATCTGGACGCCGTCGTCGTGCTGTTCGACGCGGCCGCCCGGTTCACCGACCGGCTGCCGGGCGCGAAGCTCGACACCTTCCTCGAACACGTGCTGAGTCAGCAGCTTCCGGCGGACAGCCTCGCGCCCAACGCCGACCGGGGCGAGGCGGTACGCCTCCTCACCGCGCACGCCGCGAAGGGGCTGGAGTGGGACGTCGTCGTGGTCGCCGGGGTGCAGGAGGGCATCTGGCCGGACCTGCGGCTACGCGGCAGTCTGCTCGGCTCCGAGCAACTCGTGGACGTCCTCGCCGAACGGGCTGGTGAGACCCAGCGGGAGGTGGTGACCGCCCAGTCGGCGGCGCTGCTCGACGAGGAACGGCGGTTGTTCCACGTCGCGATCACGCGGGCGCGGCGTCGGCTGCTGGTGACGGCGGTCGACACCGGAGCGGTCGGCGGGGACAGCGGCGAGGAGCGCCCGAGCCGGTTCCTCTATGAGCTGGCCGGCGAGGACGTCGCCGCGGCCGATGAGCGGGAGCCGGAGGAGGCCGAGGACCTCCCCGTCCAGAAGCCACCACGGGCGCTCACGTTGCCTGCCCTGGTCGCCGAGTTGCGGATCGCCATCACCAGTCCGCGTACGCCGCCTCGGAAGCGGGAGGCGGCCGCCGTGCAACTGGCCCGGCTGGCGGCGGCGGGCGTACCGGGAGCCGATCCCGACCAGTGGTGGGGGCTGCCCCCGTTGTCGGACGATCGGCCGCTGGCCGACGACGGCGATCCCATCGTGGTCACACCGTCCACGATGGAGTCAGCGTTGCGGTGCAGCCTGCGTTGGCTGCTCGAACGGCACGGCGGCAAGGCGCCGGACAGCTTCGCCCAGGGTGTCGGCAACCTCGTGCACGCGGCGGCGATGCTGGCCGACGACGTGAGCGTCGATCGCGCCGCCCTGATGGAGTACGTCAACGAGCGGTTCGACGTCATCGAGCTGGCCGCCAAGTGGCTCGCTCCCCGGGAGCAGCACAAGGCCGAGCAGATGATCGACAAACTGGTCCGCTGGATCGCGGTCAACCCGCGACGGCTGCTCTCCATCGAACGGGACTTCCTCGTCCGGGTCACCGACGACGAGGCCCGCCCGATCGACCTCAAGGGCCGGGTGGACCGGCTGGAGGTCGACGACCAGGGCCGGCTCGTCGTCATCGACCTCAAGACCGGGGCCAGCACCGTCGCCACCGCGCAGGAGCTGCCGGAGCATCCGCAGCTGGGGGCGTACCAGGTCGCGGTGGAGGCGGGCGCGTTCGAGGAGGGCGCCGAGTCCGGCGGCGCGGCCTTGGTGCAGCTGGGCGGCGAGCGCCGCGACGCCCGGGAGCAGATCCAGGAGGCGATCGGCGTGGTCGAGAACCCCGAGTGGGCCGCCGAGATGGTCCGCAAGACGGGCGCGACCATGGCCGCGTCGACCTTCGTGGCGAAGGCCAACGACAAGTGCCGGGTCTGCCCGGTCCGGCCGAGCTGCCCGGTCTCCGGCAAGGGGCGGCAGGTGGTGGAGCCGTGAGCCTGTTCGACTCCGGTCCCCGGTTCACCCCGCACGAGCTGGCGACCCGGCTCGGCCTCACCCGGCCCACCGACGAGCAGGCCCGGGTCATCTCGGCCCCGGTCGCACCACTGCTCGTGGTGGCGGGCGCGGGTTCGGGCAAGACCGAGACCATGGCGGCGCGCGTACTGTGGCTGGTCGCCAACTCGCACGTGCGGCCGGAGCAGATCCTCGGCCTCACCTTCACCCGCAAGGCCGCCGGTGAGCTGGCCCATCGAGTCCGGCTGCGGCTGGGGCAGCTGCGCCGGCGCATGCCCGAACCCGGTCCGCACCGGGGCGCCGGCGAGCCCACGATCTCGACCTACCACTCGTTCGCGGCGCGCGTCGTCGCCGAGCACGGCCTGCGCGCCGGATTCGAGCCGAGTGCGCGGCTGCTGTCTCAGGCCGCGGCCTGGCAGCTCGCGGACGAGGTGGTCGCGGCGTACGACGGCGACATGTCCGCGGTGGACAAGGCCAAGTCGACGGTCACCAAGGCCGTCCTCGACCTGGCCGCGGAGATGGCCGAACATCTGGTCGGCCCCGACGAGCTTTCCGCGTGGACGGGCCGCTTCTCGGCCGAGCTGACCGGCCTGCCCGGTCGCGTCTATGCCCCGGTCCAAGCTCTGCTCGCGACCCAGCGGGCGCGCCTCGCGCTCATGCCAATGATCCGCTTGTACGCACAACGCAAAGCGGCGTTGGAGGCGATGGACTTCGGCGACCAGCTGTCGAGGGCGGCGCGAGTGGCACGGGACCATCCCGAGGTCGGCGCGATCGAGCGGCAGCGGTTCACCGTGGTGCTCCTGGACGAGTACCAGGACACGAGTCACGCGCAGGTGGTGCTGCTGCGCTCGTTGTTCGGCGGCGGCCACCCCGTGACCGCGGTCGGCGATCCCGGCCAGTCCATCTACGGCTGGCGGGGGGCGAGCGCGGGCACCCTGGACCGGTTCCCGGACGACTTCCCCCAAGCCGACGGCGGTCCGGCGACCGCGATGGCGCTCAGCCGCTCGTTCCGTAACCGGCAGCAGATCCTGCACGTCGCCAACGCGGTCTCCGAGCCCCTGCGGCAGCGGGGCGCGCGGGTGACCGCGCTGCGCGGCGACGGGCGTACCGGATTCGTCCACTGTGCACTAACGCAGACGACGCAGGACGAGGCGGAGTGGATCGCGCGCCGGATCGACGAGATCTGGCAGGAGGTGGCCGACGAAGCGGAGCGGGCCAACGTCACCGCGCCGCCGCCGACCACGGCCGTCCTCGTCCGCGTACGCGCCCAGATCGAGCCGATCGAGCAGGCGCTGCGGGCCCGGGGACTGCCCGTCGAGGTGGTCGGCCTCGGCGGCCTGCTCGACACTCCCGAGGTACGCGATGTGGTCTGCACCTTGCGCGTACTGGCCGATCCGGCCGACGGCGCGTCGCTGCTGCGGATGCTGACCGGACCCCGCTGGCGGATCGGTCCCCGGGACCTCGTGGCGCTGCATCGGCGTTCCCGGAAGATCGCGGCCGACCGCCGGGGAGATCCCGAACCTGTCGTGACCGACCGGCTCGACGAGGCGGCGCTGAGCGAGGCGCTCGACGATCTCGGCGATCCGGCGGCCTACTCGACGCACGGCTACATCCGCTTCCGCCGCTACGCCAAGGAGCTGGCCGAGCTGCGGCAGCACCTCGACCAGCCGCTGCCGGACCTGATCTCGGAGATCGAACGGGCCAGCGGACTGGAGGTCGAAGTCCTCCTGCGTGGGGGCGAGTCGGCGCTGAGCCGGGCGCATCTGGACGCCTTCGGCGACGTCGCGGCCCGGTTCGCCGCCGAGACCGAGGGTGCGACGCTGTCGGCGTTCCTGGCCTACCTGCGCGCCGCCGAGGAGGAGGAACGCGGGCTCGCCCCGGGCGAGGTCGAGGTCGTCGAGGGCGCCGTCCAGCTCCTCACCGCGCACGCCGCCAAGGGGCTCGAATGGGACCTGGTCGCGGTGGCCGGGCTGACCCAGGGGGTGTGGCCGGGTAAGACCAAGAACAGCGACCACTACCTCGACGGGCTCGGCGTACTGCCGTTCCCGTTGCGTGGCGACCATGACGGCCTGCCCGCGCTCACGGTTCCGACCGGCGCGGACGCCGACCAGAAGACCCTCCGGGACGCGGTCGAGAAGTTCCGGGCGGAGTGGGGCGAGCACGACGAACGAGAGGAACGGCGGCTGGCGTACGTGGCGGTGACCCGACCCCGGCGCTGGTTGCTGGCCAGCGGCGCGTGGTGGGGTGACGGCGTACGCCCCCGGGGACCGTCGCCGTTCCTGGAGGAGATCGCCGAGCTGTGCCGCCAAGGCGACGGGATCGTGGAGGTCTGGGCGCCGCCGCCCGGCCCCGACGAGACCAACCCGGCGCTGGGCGCGACGGCTGAGATCGAATGGCCGCAGGATCCCCTGGGCCGACGTCGGCCGGTGGTCGCGGCGGCGGGCGAACTCGTCCGGTCCTACCTCGACGTCACCGGGGACGGGCTGTCCCGGATCGGGCGGCAGGCCGAGCGGAAGGTGTCCGGGTTCGCCGACGAACAGGCGCAACGCTGGGGACACGAGGTCGAGTTGCTGCTCGCCGAGCGGGCGCTGCAACGGCGTACGGGCAATGTCATCGAGGTGCCCGTGCCCCGGCAGCTGTCGGTGTCGCAGCTCGTCATGCTGCGCCGGGATCCCCGGGATCTGGCCCGGTCGCTCCGGCGTCCGCTGCCGCACCGGCCCAACCCGTACGCCCGCCGTGGCACCGCCTTCCACCTCTGGCTGGAACAGCGGTTCGGGGCCGATCGGCTGCTCGACGTCGACGAGCTGCCCGGGTCGGCCGACGCCGACGCGGCCGACGACGAACGGCTGGCCGCCCTGCAGGAGGCCTTCCTCGCCGGCGAGTGGGCCGAGCGTACGCCGGCCGAGGTCGAGGTGCCGTTCGCGACGGTCCTGGGTGGAGTGGTGGTCCGGGGGCGCATGGACGCCGTGTTCGCCGAGCCGGACGGCACCTACGACGTGGTCGACTGGAAGACCGGTGGGCGTCCGGCCGGCCTGGCCGCCACCGCGGCGTCGGTGCAGCTGGCCGCGTATCGGCTGGCCTGGGCCTCGCTCGCCGGAGTGCCGGTGGCGAAGGTGCGGGCGGCGTTCTACTACGTCGCGGACAAGGTGACCGTGCGCCCGGTCGACCTGCTGGACGAGGCCGGACTGATCGAGCTGATCGCCGGGTTGCCGGAAGCCGGATAACCGACGGCGTCCGGTTCCTGACTGAACCTGTCACAACCGCCCGGCATCATTGATCTTGTGAAGGGGGCGACCCGGGAACTCCTGATGGTGCTGGCGGTGGCGACGGCCGGCGTCACCATCGCGGGCGCGATCGTCCTCATCCCGTGGCACCCGCATCTGCCCGCCACGAACGCGGTCGTCGAGGTGTACGCGCCCCACCGTTGATCACTTGGGCGAGGTAGCCTGTCCTCTCTCCACAATCCTCGCTTCACCCCTTGGTCCCGCCGGGAGGGCGGTCGTTGATGTCTGCCAAGCGTGGCACCCTCGTCCTGGTCGCCGCCGGCCTGATCGGGCTGGTCACCACCGCCCCGGCGTACGCCGACGGGGTCCGTTCCCAGCAGTGGTACCTGTCCTCGCTGGACCTTCCGGCGGCGCACGCCGTCACGAAGGGGACCGGCGTGGTCGTGGCCGTGGTCGACTCCGGAGTGGACGTCACTCATCCCGATCTGCAGGGCTCGGTCCTGTCCGGGACGGAGACCGCCGGGACGAAGGACACCGACGGGCGTGGGACCGCGCTCGCCTCGCTGGTGGCCGGGCACGGCCATGGTGCGGGCGGGGCTGACGGCGTACTCGGGGTCGCGCCGGGCGCGCAGATCCTGCCGGTCGCCTTCGCTCCCAAGGCGGGCGAGGCGGGCGACCCGGCAGCCCTGGCCGCCGGCATCGACCTGGCCGTCTCCAAGGGCGCCAAAGTGGTCTGCGTAGGCCGTGGCGTCGCGCCGAACCCCCGGCTGCGAGAGGCCGTCGAGGACGCCCTCGACGCCGACGTGCTCGTGGTGGCGGCCGACGGTGACGTGCCCAACGGGGTGTTCTCGCCCTGGCCGTCGTCCATCCTGGGCGTGCTGACCGCCATCCCGCTCGACCGCGCGGGCAACGTCGCCGTGCCGCCGGCCAGCCGCCAGACCAGCGGTGTCGGCGTACCGGGGACGGACCTCATCTCCGCCACCTCCGGCGGCGGCTACCGGCTGCAAACGGGGGCCACCGGCACCGGCCTCCTCTGCGGCGCGGCCGCGCTCGTGCGGTCGGCGTACCCGCAGATGTCGGCCGAGCAGGTCGCCGACCGGCTGCGGGAGACGGCGACCGACAAGGGCCCGGTCGGCCCGGACAGCCAATACGGCGCGGGCGTGCTGAACCTGAAGGCGGCGTTGGCGGGGGCGACCGCCGCGCCGAGCGGGTCGCCGAGCGCCTCGCACGCCGTGGTCACGCCCGAGCAGCGCCCAGTCGGGGTCGCCCTGACGGACAGCCGTGATTGGCGCAGATGGCTCGTCGTCGTGCCACTGGTGATCTTCCTCGCGGGGCTCGGCGCGTACGCCTTCCGCCGCAAGGCTTGACGGGCCCGACTCTGCGCTAGGGTCGGGGGGTGGCTTTGGCGATCGAGATCCCGCGCACCCGCTATCCCGTCGAACAGTTCACTCTTCCCAACGGCCTGCGGGTGGTGCTCGCCCCGGACGCCAGCGCCCCGGTGATCGGGGTGGCCGTCGTCTACGACGTCGGCATCCGCTCCGAGCCGGAGGGCCGCACCGGCTTCGCGCACCTCTTCGAGCATCTGATGTTCCAGGGCAGCGCCAACCTGGAGAAGCTGGCGCACTTCCGGCACGTGCAGGGCGCGGGCGGCACCTTCAACGGCTCTACCCACCTGGACTACACCGACTACTTCGAGACGCTGCCGAGCAACGCGCTCGAGCGGGCGCTCTTCCTGGAGGCCGACCGCATGCGCGGGCCGCGCCTGACCGAGGAGAACCTGCGGAATCAGGTCGACGTGGTCAAGGAGGAGATCCGGGTCAACGTGCTCAACCGGCCCTATGGCGGTTTCCCCTGGCTGAAGCTGCCGCCGGTCATGTTCGACTCGTTCCCCAACGCGCACGACGGCTATGGGTCCTTCGTCGACCTGGAGTCGGCGACCGTCGCGGACGCGGCCGACTTCTTCCAGCGCTTCTACGCCTGCGGCAACGCGGTGCTTTCGGTCGCCGGCGACCTCGACGTCGACGAGACCCGCAAGCTCATCGAGAAGCACTTCGGCGACGTCGAGGCCCGCCCCGCCCCGGTACGCCCGGACTTCAGCGAGCCCGATCTCACCAGCGAGCGCCGGGAGTCCTACACCGACCGGCTGGCCCCGTTGCCCGCGGTCGCCTCGGCCTGGCGCGTGCCGGACCCGGCCACGGACCTGCAGGGCTACCTGGCGTACGTGGTCCTCGCCGAGGTGCTGACCGACGGCGACGCCTCCCGCCTGGTCGAGCGGCTGGTCCTCAAGGACCGGACGGTCACCAGCGTCGGCGGCTACATCGGCTTCATGGGCGAGCCCTTCGAGGTCCGCGACCCCACCGCGTTGCTGCTCCAGTCGCACCTGCCCCCGGGCGGGAACATCGACCGCGTACTCGCGACCGTCGACGAGGAGCTGGACCGCCTCGCCACCGACGGCCTGGTCGCCGGCGAACTGGCCCGGACGCAGGCCCGGATGGCGACGCATCTGCTGCGGGACAACGACGCCGCGCTCAACCGTGCCCTGCGGATGGCCGTCCTGGAGCAGCAGCGTGGCGACGCGGACCTGCTCAACGAGCTGCCGCACCTGATCGCCTCGGTGACCGACGAGCAGATCGTCACCGCCGCGGCGGCGCTGCGCCCGAACCGGCGCGCTTCCGTCGAGGTCATCCCCGGTGCCGGAAACGGCGCCAACGGCGCAGCCCAAGGAGACGAGCAGTGACCCACACGCTTCCCGACCTCGGCCCCAACCGGCCGCTGACGCTCCCGCCGCAGGCGGAGAAGACGCTGGCCAACGGGCTGACCGTGATCGCGATCCGGCGTGCGGCCGTCCCGCTCGTGGAGGTCCGGCTGCGGATCCCGTTCGCCGGGGCCGACCTGGCCCGGTCCGCGCTGTTGGCGAACACGCTCTTCTCCGGTACCCCGGACCTGACGACCGTTCAGATCGCGGCCGAGCTGCAGGCGGTCGGCGGTGCGCTCGGCGCGGGGGTCGACCCCGACCGGGCGATGGTCTCGGGTAACTCGCTCGCCTCCGGGCTGGACCGGCTCATGGAGATCCTCGCCCGGGTGCTGACCGGGGCGACGTATCCGGAGTCCGAAGTGGAGACCGAGCGGGCCCGCCTGGTCGACCGGATCCAGATCGCCCACTCTCAGCCGTCGCACCTGGCTCGGGTCGCGCTCCTGAAGCGCATGTACGGCGATCACCCGTACGCCGTGCAGACGCCGTCCGTCGCGCAGGCCCAGGCGGTCGACCGCGACCAGTTGCTCGGTCTGCACGGTGCCCGGCTGCACCCGTTCGGCGCCCACCTGATCCTCGTCGGCGACCTGGACCCGGAGAAGGTCATCGAGGTGGCCGAGCGCAGGCTCGGCGACTGGTCCGGCAACGGCGCTCCGGTCGAGCTGCCGCCCACGCCGGCGCTCGTGCCGGGTCCGCTGTTGCTCGCCGACCGGCCGGACTCGGTGCAGTCGTCGCTGCGCATCGCGCTGCCGGCGGTGCCGCGCATGCACCCCGACCACGCCGCGTTGCAGCTCGCCAACCTGGTCTTCGGCGGATACTTCTCCAGCCGCTGGGTGGAGAACATCCGGGAGGACAAGGGCTACACCTACGGCCCGCACTCGCTGATCGACCACTCGATCGCCGGGTCCGCCCTGCTGGTGAGCGCCGAGGTGGCCACCGAGGTGACCGCGCCCGCGTTGGTGGAGACGCTCTACGAGCTGGGCCGCATCGCCACCACCCCGGTCGAGGCGGCCGAGCTGGAGCAGGCCCGGCAGTACGCGCTGGGCACGCTGCAACTGGGCATGTCCACCCAGAGCGGTCTCGCCGGACTGGCCAGCACGTACGCCGGCTACGGCCTGCGGCTCGACTTCCTGGCCGAGCACTCCGCACGGCTGGCCGCGGCGTCCATCGCCGATGTCGCCGCGGCCGCCGAGAAGTACCTCGGCCCGGCCAAGGGCGTGGTGGTCGTGCTCGGTGACGCGAAGGTCGTGCAGGAGTCGTTGTCGGCGATCGCGCCGGTGACGGTTCAGGCCGCCACGCAGGAATGAGCCCGATGCCCACGCTGCCCGACCTGCCGCCGCTGTCCCGGTCGGCGATCGACCGGGCGGCGCACCTCCGGCGCGACCCGCAGGCGCTGGCCGAGGCGTGGGAACGCGGGCTCGTGCTGGTCGTCGGCCCGGACGACAAAGCGCTGGTTCGTGACGGGCGGCTGGTTCTCCTGCCGCCCGCCCAGGCGCCCCAGGGCGAGCGGCTCTTCCTCGGCCTGGCCGAGGACCAGCCGTACTTCGCCATCGACGGGGACCTCGTGCCCGAGGCGGTCACCGGTGAGGCCCCGGAGCTGCTGGGCGAACCGCAGCACCTGTGGCAGATCGGCGACACCCTGCCGGACTTCGACGCCGGGCTGTTCACCGAGGCGGTCGCCCTCATCAAGTGGCACCGCGACCATCTCTACTCGCCGGCGACGGGGGAGAAGACCGAGGTCTCGGACGGCGGGTGGGTCCGCCGGGAGGCGGACGGAACGCAGCACTTTCCGCGTACGGACGTCGCGTCGATCGTGCTCGTCCACGATGGACTGCCGGGTCCCGACGGCCGGGCGCTGCTCGGCAGCAACGTGATGTGGGCGAAGGCGGCTCGCAAGCGCTACTCGACGCTGGCGGGGTTCGTCGAACCGGGCGAGTCCGGCGAGGCCGCCATCGCCCGGGAGGTACGCGAAGAGGTCGGCGTCGAGATCTTCGACATCACCTACATCTGCAGCCAGCCGTGGCCGTTCCCGCGGTCGCTGATGCTGGGCTACCTCGCGCAGGCCGATCCGGCGGCCGCGATCACCACCGACCCGAGCGAGATCGTGCACGCGCGGTGGTTCACGCGGGCCGAGATCGAAGCCGCGATGGCCGATCCGGAGGGGGCCGAGATCGCCCTGCCGATGAAGGCGGCGATCTCGACCTTCCTCATCCAGCGCTGGCTCGACCTTCGGTGACCAGCGCGGGCTCATCCGTGGACTGGGTGGGTGTGGCGGCGGCCGGTGGGGTGAGCCGCCGCCCCGCCCAGACCCAGATGCCGGCGATCGAGACGACCAGCGCCATGACGCCGAGCAGGATGCGGTAGTCGACGATCCCGACGAGGATCGCCCCGGCCCCGATCGAGAGCGCCTGCGGCCCACTGATCAGGGCGTCCATCGCCGCCGACGTACGCCCCATCAGTTCGGCGGGCGTCGTGCGCTGCAACAGCGTCTGCAGGCCCACGATCAGGTAGGGCAGGCCGAAGCCGCAGAGCACCATCGCCGGGAAGGCCGCCCAGACGTTCTGGTAGACCGCGCCGACGAAGTACATCGGGACGAACAACATGAGCCCGGCGGCGACCGTGCCGACCTCGCCGACGCGGCGCATCACCGCGGCGGCGGTCAGCCCGCCGAGCAGCCCGCCGACGCCTTGGACGCTGATCAGCACGCCCAGGAACGCCGCCGGCTTATGCAAACCCTGGTCGTTGAAGGCGAAGAAGACCGATTCGCCGAGGCCGAAGACCAGGATGGCCAGGGTGGTGCCGAGCACCGCCAGCCGCAGGCCCGGCTGTCCGAACAGCTGGCGCACCCCGGCGGTGACTTCGGACATCCAGCGCTGCTCTGTGCGTACCGGTTGATCCTCATGAACCCGCAGCGCGGTGATGACGCCCGCCGCGATGAGGAAGCCGACGATGCCGAGGCTGGCCAGGGCCCAGCCGCCGAAGGCGGTGTAGAGCCCGGCGCCCAGCAGCGGAGCGAACAGCCGGAGGCCTTGTTTGACGGTCTGGAGCGCGCCGTTGGCCTCGGCGAGCAGCTCGACCGGGATGACCTCTTTGATGAGGCCGTTGAGCGCGGCGCCCACGGCGATGAACGACAGCCCGTACGCCGCCGCGACGGCGTAGATGATCCAGAGCGTCCCTCGATCGTGGACGAGATACAGCGGAGCCAGGATCACCGCGGAGAAGATGTTCGTGGCGATCAAGAAGGGCCGGCGCTGGTAGCGGTCGGCGACGAAGCCGATGAACGGCGCGAGCACGATCGGGGCGACCAGGGCGAAGAAGGTGGCGCCGGCGAGGCTGTCCGAGCCGGTCATGTCCTTGACCCAGATGCCCAGCGCCAGCAGCAGCACGGACTCGGCCGTCATGCTGAAGAACAAGCCGGCGAACAGCAGCCGGAAGGCGGGTCGGCGCAGCACCGTGCGCATGTGCGTCGCTCCTCTCGTGCTCGGCGGATCAGTGCTCGTCGGATCAGTGCTCGTCGGATCAGTGCTCGGCGGGGATGCCCCAGGCGATCATCCGGACCGGTCGGGCGTTCTCGGGGCGCAGTTCCGGATCGGCGAGCCGGTCGAGGTGACGCAGCAGGAGGTCCTGGATCTGCGCACCGATCTCGTCAAGCTCCTCGGGGGTCAGCCAGGTGATGCTCTGGTTGAGGAATGCGGCGGCTCGCCAGTTCGCGTCGTGCTTGCTGCGGCGCTCCTGCCACGACTGGAGCTCGGCCAGCTCGTACTGGAGCATGACCTCGGAGACCGCGTCGCCGGCGGCGGTGATCTCGGGCGCCTCGCCCGGGGTGCCCCAGCGGTTGCCGGCGGGCACGAACCGCCACGGCCGCTGCCGGCCCTGCCCGCCGGGGGCGTCCTCGACGTAGCCGTACTTCGCCAGTTGACGCAGGTGCCAGGAGCAGTTCGGCGCGGTGTCGCCGACGCGCTCGGCCAGCTCGGTGGCGGTCGCCGGACCCCGCAGCGCCAGTTCCTGGAGCAGCTTCATACGCAGCGGATGGGCCAGCGCCCGCAGCGCCTGCGGATCGGTGTGTTCGCGCATCCGGAACTCGGCCATGCCCTGAGCGTACGCGATTAAAGGGTTCTTTCAAAAGGGGTGTTTAAAAAGCCCCTCCGTCCGGGGAGGGGCGTCGCGTCGGTGAAATGTCCGGTAGACCGTCAGATCAGGCGGGGCTGGCCGAGTTTCAGTACCTTCACTCGCTGGCGGCCGGCGCGTACGGCGCCTACGGAGGCCAAGGCGCGGGCGAGGCGCAGAGCGGCTTCGAGCGAATCCGCCTCGGCGGTCTGCCGGCGTGGCTCGGGCGATTCGGTCTCGTCGCGAAGCGGTGCGTCCTCAGACCAGAGCGCGTTGAGGTCGGTCAGGTCAACCGGCCTGACCTCGGTCCGGATTATGAGGTACCGCATGTGACTCTCTCCGTGTGTCTGCCCAGGGCGGCGGAGGGTGCTCGAGGGAGATCCATTGGTGGAACTTCCACGAGTGGTGAGGACTATGGTGCGGTAAACCACGGAGCGTTAACAAGGACTTCACCCCGATCGGGGTTCAGGCCCGCCCGTTCGGGTGATCTCGCGGGTTCGTTCAGCGGATGTCAGCGCGTCGCGTTGACATGCCGGCTGAGCCAGTCCACTGTCGCCACAGGGTCCAGCGCGGCCGACCGCAGCCACTCGTAAACCTTGGCATATCTGCTGGCCGCAGTCCTGTCGGTGAGGGTCAGATCACTCGCCAACGCCTCCACCGCGACGGTCGGAAGGTCGCCGGGGTCGGCGAAGGAATAGATCGAGAAACCGTGCTGCGGTTGGAAGAATTCGCCCACTCGGGCCTCGCGAGGAAGCACCCGCAAAGTTACGTTCGGTAACGATGCCACCGCACGAAGGTGGTGAATCTGTCCGGAAAGGACATCGGCTGGGGCACTGCGCCCGGCCAGCGCCGCCTCGTCCAGCACGGCCTCGTACGCGGGCGGATCGGCCTCCCGCGTGAGGATGGACTGCCGGGCCATCCGCGCTTCCACCTCGGCCTGCGGATCATGCCGTTCGTCGTCCTCGTTCCGCTGACTCGGCAAGGTCTGGAGCGGGCGCGAGGACATGATCCGGATGCGGGCGTACTCCGGGGTCTGGAGGAGGCCGGGGATCGTGGCGGCGGCGTACTCCCGGATCTGGGTGGCGCCGCCCTCCAGTTCGGCGTATCCCCGCTGGCGGGCCGTCATCACGGCGTACGCCCGGATCCAGCGGGTGTTGCCCGCCTCCCGGGCGATGGCGACCAGTTCGTCGCGGCCCTCTCCGCGTACCTGGTAGAGGTCGAGGAGATCGAGGATGTCGGCCAGGTCGGGCCGGCTCTTGCCGTTCTCCAACCGGGACAGCTTCGACTTCGCCGCCCAACCGACCTGTTCGACCACCTGATCGCCGGTGAGGCCGGCGGCGATGCGCAGGCGTCGCAACTCGAGACCGAGGCGGCGCCGGCGCATGACCGGACTGGGCGTTCGCTGCATCGGGGCGGACCTCCTCGCGTGCGCCGCACTGGCCCTGGGTCGACGCGAGCTTCCCGGTTCGGCCTCGACGCGGGCTTCGCTGGGATTGCGACGGTCCGGGCACGCACAGTGACCGAGGACAGAGCATAGGCCTCATATGCGGTTACCGCTCGGTACGCCGCGCGTGCCGAGCCGGGCCGGGAAGCCGACAGCAGCTGGCGGCGCTACACACCGAGGCGGTCCTTGACTTGAGCGATGCTCGGGTTCGTCATCGTCGTCCGTCGGCGAACCGCATCGCAGAGTGCGGCGGATCAGTGCCTGAGCACGTCAGTCCAGCAGCGCGGCAGTGAACATCTCGCGATGGCCGCTCAGCCAGTTCTGTACGCGGTCCCAGCGTCCCCATCCGCCCCGGTCGGCCAGCGCTCGGCGGAAGACGGGATCGCCGTCCGCCACGCGGCGGGCGACGAACGCCCGGCAGACTTCCGTGGCCTGTTCGATCACGCCGGGCAGCTCGGCGCGTCCGCCCGGCGTGAGGCCGTAGCCGTCGGCGAGGATCCGCAGCCGTGCCGGTGCGTCCAGTCCGGCGGGAAATTGTTCGGCCGTGGACACCGGATCGAGCATGGGCACCCAGTAGCGCGCCGCCATGGCGACGTCCCAGAGTGGACGGCCCGGAGCCGAGAGGTCGAAGTCGATCAAGGCGGCGGCCCGACCGTCCCGGAAGACGACGTTCTCCGGACACACGTCGTTGTGGCACAACATCGTTCCGCCCTCCGGGTCGGCGAGGTCCCGGGGCCACTCGACGGCTGTGTCGACGGCGACGGTCGCGCTGGCATCGTGCAGGCGGCGTAGCAGGTTCCCCACCGATTCGAGCGCGGTCGTCGTCACTGCCCAGGTCGGGAAAGGTGGCAGAGCCACCTCGCCGGGGACGAAGGCCAACTGCTCACGCCCGTCCGCACTGAGCCGCACGGGAGTCGGACCAGCGTCGAAGCCGTGGTCCTTCAGTGCGAGGAGGTGGGTATGGAGGGCCTGCGCGTTGTGCGGCGCCGGGCGTTCCACCACCGCACCGCGGCGGAAGACCGCCCCCGCGTTCGCCAGGCCTCCGGCCAACGCCTCACGGTCCGCGTCGTCCTCGGCCGTCATGTCCGTCACGTGAGTCAGCCGGCGAGCGCCTGCTTCACCTGGGCGATGCTCGGGTTCGTCAGCGTCGTCCCGTCGGCGAACCGCACTGTCGGCACGGTCTGGTTGCCGCCGTTGACGCTCATCACGAACTCGGCCGCGGTGGCGTCCTGCTCGATGTCGACCACGGTGTAGCCGATGCCCTCCCGGTCCAGCTGCGACTTGAGCCGGTGGCAGTAACCGCACCAAGAGGTGGAGTACATCGTCAACATCGACGGACCTTTCTACGCAGGGGTGTCTGGCGAGTGCAACGTCAGAGCCGCCTGGAATGATTGCACGCTGTGGCAGGTGACTCAGGACGGCATGATCCACTCCGTGGACTCGATCCGGAGCAGCTGGCGGCGGTGACCGCGCCGGCTGGTCCGGTCTGCATCCTCGCCGGGGCGGGCACCGGCAAGACCCGGGCGATCACCCATCGCATCGCCCATCGGGTGGTCGACGAGCAGGTCCAGGCCCGGCATGTGCTCGCCGTCACGTTCACCGCCCGCGCCGCCGCCCAGCTCCGCGAACGGCTGGCCGCCTTGAGCGCGACCGGCGTATCGGCCCGTACCTTCCACGCCGCCGCGCTTCGTCAGCTGCGCTACTTCGCCCCCCGCCTGTTGCGCGGCCGCGAGATGCCGGAACTGGTCGACAGCAAGGCGCGGCTGGTCACGCTGGCGGGCTCGCGGGCCGGCGTACGGGCCGACCGCACCACCGCCCGCGACCTCTCCTCCGAGATCGAGTGGGCGAAGTCCAGCCTCGTCGAGCCGAGCGAATACGAGGTCGCGGCGGCAAAGGCCCAACGCGAGACGCCGCTGCCGGCCGCCGAGATCGCCAAGGTTTTCACGGCGTACGAGCAGGTCAAGCGGTCGGCCGGCATGATGGACTTCGAGGATCTGCTGCGCGCGATCGTCTGGGGGATCGAGGAGCACTCCGACGTCGCCGAGCAGATCCGGTCGCAGTACCGGCACTTCGTCGTCGACGAGTACCAGGACGTCAACCCGTTGCAGCAGCGGCTGCTCGACGCGTGGCTCGGCGGTCGCCGGGATCTGACGGTCGTCGGGGACGCCGCCCAGACCATCTACTCGTTCACCGGCGCGACCTCCGGCTATCTCATCGACTTCCCGCGCCAGTTCCGCGAGGCCACGGTCGTCCGGCTGGTCCGCGACTATCGGTCGACCCCGCAAGTGGTAGGCCTGGCCAACGCGGTGATCCGGCAGGCCGGGGGAGTCGAGGCCAAGCTGCGCCTGGACCTGGTGGGCCAGCGGCCTGATGGCCCGGCGCCGGACATCCGGCAGTTCGCCGACGAGCCGACCGAGGCGGCCGCGGTCGCGGCCCGCTGCTCCGAGCTGATCGCCTCGGGCGTCCCGGCCGCGGAGATCGCCGTGCTCTTCCGGGCCAACGCCCAGTCGGAAGCCTATGAAGAGGCGCTCGCCGAGGCGGGCGTTCCCTATGTCGTACGCGGTGGGGAGCGCTTCTTCGAACGAGCCGAGGTACGCCAGGCGATGATCGCGTTGCGGTCGGCTTCCCGCGGCGAGCTGGAGGGCACCGTCCCGGACGCGGTCGCCGAAGTCCTCCGCGGTCTGGGCTGGGAACCGGCGCAGCCGCCGTCCGGTGGGGCCGCCCGGGAACGCTGGGAGGCGCTGGCAGCGCTGCACCGGCTCGCCCAGGAGATCGGCTCGCCGACGCTCACGGAGTTCACCGAGGAGCTGGGCCGGCGGGCGGACGCCCAGCACGCCCCGACCGTCGAGGGCGTGACGCTGGCCAGCCTGCACTCCGCGAAGGGGCTCGAATGGGACGCCGTCTTCCTCGTCGGCCTCGTCGAGGGCACCCTGCCCACCGCGTACGCGAAGACGCCGCAGGCGGTGGAGGAGGAGCGCCGGCTGCTCTACGTCGGGGTGACCCGGGCGCGGCACTGGCTGTGGCTGAGCTACGGGCAGTCCCGGTCGCCGGGCGGCCGGGCTCGCAAGCCGTGCCGGTTCTTGCCGAGCCTCGGTGGCTCGGACGCCCCGGCCCAGCGGAAGGGTCCGTCGAAGGTCGACCGTCGGCGGGCCATCGCGGTGTCCTGCCGGGTGTGCGGCGCGACCCTGCTCGGCGGCTCGGAACGCAAGCTCGGCCGATGCCAGACCTGCCCCGCCGACCTGGACGAGGAACTTTTCGAACGACTCCGGGAGTGGCGGTCGCGGGTCGCCGCCGAGCAGGGCGTCCCGGCGTACGTGGTGTTCACCGACGCCACCCTCACGGCCCTCGCGGAACGCCGTCCCACCAGCACCGATGACCTCATGAGCATCGCCGGCATCGGGCCTCGGAAGATCGAGTTGTACGGGCCTGCGACATTGGCGCTTCTCAACGGCGCGGACGTCGACGATCTTGTCGGCGAAAAAAACTTGGCAACGGAACCGTAAAATCATTTGCGCCTGCTCAAGCAGGCGGAATAACCTTCGGTCACACCAGTTCGAGCGGCGGGAGCAATCCTGCCCGGGAGCTAGACCCGAGCGCGACACCGGCGAGAGCCGGACGCGGAGAGCAGTGAGGAGGTGAGTCAGGTGGGCTTGATGACGTGGACGATGACGCCGCAGAGACTGCCGATGCTCGCTTCTGCCTGCGCGTCGAACGGTGGCACCAGTCTGCCCACTATCGCCCAGCTGAGCCTGGGCGGCGATGTGTTGATGGCCCGTAAGCCGGGTCACGTCATCGGAGCAGTGTCTCCGCTGGCCGCGCAGCAGCCGCAAACCGTCCCGAGCCCGGAGCAGATCCAGGTCCAGGACCCGCGCGGCGGCTACGCGAAGAAGCCGGAGTTCATGTCGATCAAGGTCGATGGACTCCGCGGTGTTCCGCCTCGAGGTAGGCCGGTCTAGAAAACAGACCACCGGCTCACCTCGAGGCCGCGGAACCCGTACACCGGGATCCGCGGCCTCACTTATTTGCCACTACGGCCACCCCCTGGGGAAGAACCCCCAAGAAGGAAGAAGAGGTGAGTAGGACTATGAGTCTGGCGTTGGCCCCAGCTCTCGACATCCCCGTCGAGCTGGGTGCGGAGCTGCCCTGCCGGAAGTTCGACCCCGACCTGTGGTTCGCCGACGCTCCGGCCGAGCTGGAGCTGGCCCGAGCCCTCTGCGGCGACTGCCCGCTGCGGGCCGAGTGCCTGGCGGGCGCGCTGGAGCGGGCCGAGCCCTGGGGCGTCTGGGGTGGTGAGATCTTCGACCGCGGTGCGATCGTGGCGCGCAAGCGTCCTCGTGGCCGTCCGCGCAAGGAGGACCTCGCCCGTGACGCCGACCTGCGGGCCGAGACGGTCGCCCGAGTGGCGACGGTCACCGGCCGCGAGTCGGTACGACTGGCCGCCTGAACCGAACAGCACAGCAGCGAAGCACCAACCCAGCCGGGTCTTACCGGCTACATCCGAAATAGATGATTGAGAGAGCGAGAAGGAAATGAATCCCACCAGTGGAATGGGCGATATGTATCTACTGAGCGAAGCGCTGACGCGGGCGCGAATGCCTGAGCCTCAGACCGAGGCACCCCGCACCGCGAAGCGCATCGCCATGAAGGCGCTGCGTAAGCAGGCCCGCCAGTCGGGCTCCTTCTGATCGGTAGATCGACGACCAAACACCAGCGCCCGGTCCGCGAGTACGCGGCCCGGGCGCTTTCTTGTCCCACCAAACAGGGTTCTTGTCTCACCAAACACGGTTCTTGTCTCACCAGAACAGGGCTGGATCAGGGTTCTGGGTCGAATCTCGGGTCAAGATTCGACCGGGAACCCTGATCCAGCGCCCCATTCCAGGTGGCTAGACGGGTTCGGACTCGAAGCCCGGCAGGTACTCCGCGATCACGTCGCGATAGGAGGCCTTGGCCTCCAGTTGGCACAGCACTCCGATGGTGCCCATGGTGACCCGCTGGATCATCAGGTACGCCGGTGGCAGGTTGAGCTGCCGGCCCATCGCGTACGCCGGGCTCTTCGGGCTGGCGATCCGGGCCGCCTCGCCGCGCAGCCAGGACCGGGTGAACCGGAACTCCTCGGCGCGCAGCGGTTCGAGCATCGGGTCGATCCACTCAAGGATGGCCGGCGCGTCGATGTCGACGTCAGGCTTGACGAAGCCTTCCTCGCGCAGTCCCTTGAGCACGCCGTCGGAATCGCCGTCGAGCGCGAGCCGGGTGAGCCGCCCGATCGGCTCTGGCAGTCCGCCGGGGAGCCGGGCGACCGCGCCGAAGTCGATGACACCGAGCCGGCCGTCGGGCATCAGCCGGAAGTTGCCCGGATGCGGGTCGGCGTGCAGCATCCCGGCCCGGCTCGGCGCGGAGAACGCCAAGGTCGCCAGCAGCTGGCCGGCCTGGTCCCGTTCGCCGACGGTGCCGGAGTTGATGACCGCCGACAGGGGCGTGCCCTCGATCCACTCGGTGACCAGTACCCGGGGCGCGCTCATGAGCACCCGCGGGATGTGGAATTGCTCGTCGTCGGCGTACGCCTCGGCGAAGGCGGTCTGCGAGGCGGCTTCGAGGTCGTAGTCGAGTTCCTCGACGACTCGCGCCTTCAACTCCGTGACCAACGGTTTCACGTCGAGGCCGGGCTGAATCACGCCGAAGAGCGCGGAGAACCGGGCCAGCTGAGCGAGATCGGCGACCAGGGCGTCGCCCGCGCCGGGATATTGCACCTTCACCGCGACGGGCAGCCCGGTACGCCTGCGCGGCAGCTTCCACTCGGCCCGGTGGACCTGGCCGATGCTGGCCGCGGCGGCCGGATGGTCGTCGAACTCCTTGAAGAGACTGCGCCAGTCCGGGCCGAGCTGGTCGGCGAGGACCTTGTGGACACTGGCGGCCGGCAGCGGCGGAGCCGCCTCCTGCAGCTTCGTCAGGGCCTGCCGATAAGGCCCGGCCAACTCCTCGGGCAGCGCGGCCTCGAAGACGCTCAGCGCCTGGCCGAGCTTCATCGCACCGCCCTTGAGCTGCCCCAACACGCTGAACAGCTGCTCGGCCGTACGCTCTTGAATCCCGGCTGCCACCACGTCGGCCGCCATCCCGGTGACCCGCTTGCCGAACCCGAGAACGGTGCGCCCGGCGAAGCCGAGGGGCAGCGACGCGAGCTTGGCGGTGCGGGCTACGGCTCGGCGTGGAATGTCGGTCACCGGGCCATTCTCCCTCATCCGATCGTCCGTCATCGGTCCGACATCCTCACGGCGGACATGCGCAAGCGGGATGCCTCTCCCATCGCCGTCGGCGGATCTCGTCGGCGCCGGAGATCTCCACACTAGCCCCGATCAGCGCGGATGGCCCCCCATCGAGCAGGGCGAGCGCCTCGGCGACCGTCCGCGCCGCTCCCGCGAGCACGGTCACCGCCGAACACGGCGGCTCCGTCTCGATCGACGCGGGCAGCTGGGTCTCCAGTTGCGGCCATTTCGGGTCGCGATCGATCCGGTGCAGGCCCAGGCATCGCAGACAGGGGCCGTGAGCTGCGACAACCATCGGACCGACGGTGACGGCGGCTTCGCGTACCGTCACCAACAGGAGGGGGAGAGATCGAATCGCCGGCAGCCGCCCGCCGGAGATCTCGATCCGCAGGGCCGCGCCGCCCGCGCGTACTCGGGGGCCGCCGACGCGATCGGGAAGCAGGGCTTGGGGCTCGATCGCTTCCGCGACGCGGCGTACTCCGGCTTCGCGGAGCCCGTCGGCCACCGTCCCGGCCAGCCGTCCGCCACCGCCGATCACGACCCGCGACCGGGCTCGCCGCCGCAGCACCTCCGCCGGCGTCCGCGGCGGCTGCTCCAGCGCCAGCGCGCCCGCCTCGGGGCTCAGCCGCTCGCGATCCGCGGCCGGCAGACCTGCGGGGAGCAGGGTGTCCGCGGTGATCACCAGACCGCGGTCCATCAGATCGCGCAGCAGGGTACGCGTGGCGTCCTCGCCCATGCCCAGCGACGCGGCCTGGTCCAGGAGCATTCGTTCGGTACGCGAGCCGTCCAGCAGGTCGAGCAGTCGACCGGCCGACGGATGCGCCAATTCGAGGACGATCGCCCGGCGTTGATCCAGCCCGAGCTGCACCCGCCGACGATCCCGCCAGAGCGGGCGTACGCCCGGCAACAGCAGCGGCCGGGACTGTCGGCGATGGCTCATGATCGCGATTCTGGGCGGTACGCGGACGCCCGTCACCGGCCGATCCACAGGTTATGCACAACCCGACGCGGGTTATCCACAGAAATCAGCCGGTTATCCACAGGGCTCAGGCCTCGGCTGTCTGGTCACCGACAGCCGAGGCCCGGAAGTCGGACTTGTCAGGCCTTGCCCAGAATGCGGTTCACCGTGGTCCCGCAGACGGGGCAGGGGCCCTTCGCCATCCTCATTCCGGTCTTCGAGACAGTAACGGTGCCCTGGAAGTCGCGCTTCTCCTTGCACTTCACGCAGTACCCGTTGTACATCTCAGCCACGATGTCCTCCTGTTGCCCTTTCGCCCGCCCATATGCGACAGGCTCGCCCGGAAGTGTGCCTTCCCCACGTCTTCGGATATGTCAGGTACGCCGGGACACGCCGGGCGGGCCCGAGATGATCTTCGGCGCTTTTGTCCAGTACCCGAGTTTTGCGAAGAAAAAAGGCGTGGGACAGGTCTTGCGCACCCCTGCACTCCGCCCGCTACCGTCCAACGCATGAACCGGCTGAACGTCACCGCCGGCGTGAGCTGAACCTGCCATCGAATGGCGGACAGCCGGACGCCCGTCGTCGAGGTGCGGCGCAGTGAGCGCCGACGCCGGACGGTTGCCGCCTACCGCGAGGGTGAGACGGTCGTCGTTCTCATACCCAGCCAGTTCTCCCGGGCCGAGGAAACCGCCTGGGTCGACAAAATGCTGGCCAGGCTGGAAGCCAAGGACAAAAAGGGCGCCCGCTCGGACGATGCGCTGATGGCCCGGGCGAACCAGCTCGTCGCCCGATACTTCGCCGACTACGACGCCAAGGCACTCCCGGTCGGCGTCCGCTGGGTCTCCAATCAGCGCGGCCGCTGGGGCTCCTGCTCACCCGACGACCGGACCATCCGGCTCTCCGATCGACTGCGCGACATGCCTCTCTGGGTCAGCGACTATGTGCTCGTCCATGAACTGGCGCACCTGATCGAGCCCAATCACGGCGCGGCCTTCTGGCGGCTGGTGGCCCGCTATCCGAAGACCGAACGGGCGCGGGGCTTCCTCGAAGGCGTCGCAGCCGTCGCCGGCACCGCCTACATCGAAGACTGACCCCCATCCCAACCGCCGGTTGATCATGGAGTTGGCACCCCCGACACACCGTCGAGGCAGCAGTTAACTCCATGATCAACGGGTAGGGGGCCGGGGGGAGGGGAGGGGGTTAGTCCTTGTCGTCGGGCTTGTCGGTGGTGTCGTCGGGCTTGTCGGTGGAGCCGGACTCGCCTTCCATCATCTTGCGCAGGTCGGACTCGAAGTCGCCGAGATCGGCCAACAACAGCTGGCCTTCGGCGTACGCCTCGGGGTCGGCGAAGTCGTCGTCGGTGGGCAGCAGGTCGGGGTGGCCCCACAGGGCGTCCCGGCCGGCGACTCCCCGGTGCTGGGTCAGGGCGGCCCAGAGCCGGCCGGCCTCCCGCAGCCGGCGCGGCCGCAGCTCCAGCCCGACCAGGGCGGCGAAGGTCTGCTCGGCCGGTCCACCGGCGGCCCGGCGACGGCGGAACGCCTCACCCAGCTTGGCCGCGTTCGGCAGGCGTCCCTCGGCCGCGGTGTCCACGACGTGGCTCACCCAGCCCTCGATGAGCGCCAGGACGGTCTCCAGCCGCCGCAGCGCGGCCTGCTGCGCCGGGCTGTCCTCCGGCGTGAAGATCCCGGCCATCTGGAGTTCCTGCATCGAGCTCGGGTCACTCGGGTCGATGCGGCCCATCGCCTCCTCGATCGCGTCGCGGTCGACGCGGATGCCGCCCGCGTACGCCTCGACGGCGGCGAAGACGTGGCCGCGCAGCCACGGGACGTGGCTGAACAGGCGCTGGTGAGCGGCTTCCCGGAGGGCGGCGTAGAGGCGCACCTCGGACGGGTCGAGCTCCAGCCCCGCCCCGTACGCGTGGACGTTGGCGGGAACGAGCGCACCGGTGCCGGCCGGACCCAACGGGAGACCGATGTCACCGGCGGAGAGCACCTCGGCGGCGAGCGAGGCCAGCGCCTGCCCGAGCTGGCCGCCGAAGACGGCGCTGCCCAAGGCGGTCAGCATGCCCTGCATCATGCCCAGTTGTGCCCGCGCCTCCTCGGGGACGAGGTCGCTCATCGCCCCGACCATGCGGGACGCCACCGGGTCGCAGAGTTTCTTCCACGCGGGGAGGGTGTGGAAGAGCCATTCGTTGCGGTTCCACGCGGCCGTCGTCGTCAGGCCGGTCGGCCACGCCGTCAGCGGTTCCAGCCACAGATCGGCCAGGCGCAACGCCTCGGTGACCGCCGCGCGGTCCGCCGGGGAGACGCCGGGGTCGCCGCCCGCCGAATTGAGCTGGCTGGTCGCCACCTGCCGGGCCAGGTCCCAGTTGACCGGGCCGTCGGTGGCGGCGCTCTGCGCGAGCATGTGCTGCAGACCGGCGAGGAACTGCTGCATCTGCTGCGGATCGTTCGGGTCGGGCTGCCCGCCCGGCAGGCTGAAGCCGAAAGGAGTGTCAGGCACGTACTCCACGGTACGCGAAGTTGAGTCCGACTGACTCAGGGAGGCCCCCGATCCTGGCTGTACGTTCCCTGTGCGTTCGCCGCCCGCCGGACGCCCCGGCGAACCCGGGCAGCTCAGCTGCTTCCGGCGTACAAGCTGAAGCTCGTGCGGAGGTATGGGCACGCGGGCAGGAACCGTAAGGCGCTGATCTAGTGTTGTCGCCATGAGACGTCGCGGGTGGACCGTTGTCGCGGGGGCCGTGCTGGCCGCGCTGCTGGTGTTCCTGATCGGTCAGGCGCCGGTCAAGTACGTGATCCTCGGACCGGGACCGACCTTCAACACCCTCGGCAGCTACGACAAGAAGCAGGTGATTCAGGTCACCGGCACGTCCACCAGCACGAGCACCGGCCAGCTGCGGATGGTGACGGTGAACGTCACCGACGACATCGATCTGCTCTCGGCGATCAAGGCCTGGTTCGACCCGCAGGAGAAGGTCGTCCCGCGCGAGCTGGTCTACCCGCCCGACCAGAGCAACGAGCAGGTCGAGCAGGAGAACAAGGAGGCCTTCCAGGAGTCGCAGTCCAGCGCGGAGACCGCCGCGCTGCGCGAACTCGGCTACCCGGTCCAGGTCACGGTCAAGGAGGTCGCCTCGGACGGCGCGTCGGCCGGCAAGCTCGCCGCGGGCGACGTGGTCCAGACCGTGGACGGCCAGCAGGTCACCTCCACCCAGAAGCTTCAAGAACTGGTACGCGCGAAGCCGGTCGGCACCGAACTGACCGTCGTCCGCAAGCGGGGCGACGCGACCGAGACGGTGAAGATCACCACGAAGGCCGGTGACGACGGCACACCCCGGATCGGCGTCTCGGCCGAGAACAAGCAGCCGCACCCGTTCGACATCACCTACCACCTGGAGAACGTCGGCGGCCCGAGTGCCGGCCTGATGTTCGCCCTGGGCACCATCGACACCCTGAACACCGAGGACCTGACCGGCGGCAAGGTCATCGCCGGCACCGGGACCATCGACGACGAGGGCAACGTCGGCGTGATCGGCGGCATCGCGCAGAAGCTGGTCGGAGCCAAGGACGACGGCGCGACCTTCTTCCTGACCCCCGCCGGCAACTGCGAGGAGGCCCAGGCCAACGCGGTGAAGGGACTGAAGCTGGTCAAGGTCGAGACGTTGGACGGCGCGTTGCAGGCGCTGTCGGACATCCGCGCGGGCAAGGCGACGCCGAGCTGCTGAGAGGCGTGCTGCCGAGAGGCGAGCTGCCGAGAGGCGTGCGTGACGGCCCTTGATGCCTAAGCTGACAGGGTGACTCTGGCTGAGCATCCCCCGCTGGGCCGTCGCGGACGCACCGCCCTCGTGGTGGTCGTCAGCTCGCTGGCCTTCCTGCTCGTCCTCGGCTGGGTCGTCGCACTGTGGACCGACTGGCTGTGGTTCGACGAGGTCGGCTTCCGCGCGGTCCTCACCAAGGAACTCGGCACCCGCGTCGGGCTCTTCGTCGTGGCGACCCTGGCGACCGGCCTCTTCCTGATCGGCAACCTCGCGCTGGCGGTTCGCCTGCGCCCGTTCATGCCGCCCGGCGCGGGCGGTACGCCGGCCGAGGAGACGCTCGACCGGATGCGGTTCGCCCTCGCCGGCCGGCTCGGCCGCTGGCTCGTGCTGCCCGCCGCGATCGTGGCGACCTTGTTCGGGCTCGCCGCCCAGGGGCACTGGCAGACCTGGCTGCTGTTCCGCAACGCGCAGCCATTCGGGCAGACCGATCCGCTGTTCCACCGCGACATCGGGTACTACGTCTTCGAGCTGCCGTTCTGGCAGTTCCTGCTGGGCATCGGGTTCACCCTGATCACCCTGGCGCTGCTGGGCTCGACCGCGATGCACGTCGTCTACGGCGGCGTACGCCTTCGCGGGCGCGGCGACCGGATCACGCCCGGCGCGCGTACGCATCTGACCGCCCTGATCGCGGCGTACGTGGGGTTGAAGGCGATGGCGTACGAGCTGGACAAGAGCGCACTGGTCCTCGACGGGAACTCGACCTACGACTTCAACGGCGCGGGCTACACCGACGTCCACGCGGTCGTGTCGGCCAAGGAGATCCTGTCCTACCTGGCGATCGTCGTCGCGATCGCGATCCTCGTCGTGTCCAACGCGGTGCTCCGCAACCTCGTCTGGCCGGGCGTCGCCCTCGGGCTGCTGCTCATCTCGGCGTTCGCGATCGGCGGCGTCCTGCCGTGGTGGGTGCAGACGTTCAAGGTGAATCAGACCCCGACGCTGGAGCAGCCCTATGTGCAGGACGCGCTGCGGGCGACGCGTGCCGCGTACGGGCTCGGCGACATGTCGGTGGAACGCTACGACTCGGCGAACACCGAGGCGCCGGCGACGTTGCTAGCCGACCAGACGATCGCCAGCAACGTGCGGCTGCTCGACCCGGCGATCGTCGACGAGTCGTTCACCCAGCTTCAGCAGGTCCGACCCTGGTACGACTTCGGCGACAAGCTGGACGTCGACCGCTACACGGTCAAGGGCCAGACCGGCGACTACGTGATCGGGCTGCGCGGGATCGACTACGCGAAGCTCACCGGGCCGCAGGCCAACTGGCAGAACAAGCACATGGTCTACACCCACGGGTACGGCCTGGTCGCCGCGCCGGCCGACCGGGTGGGCTGCGGCGGCGGCCCGTACTTCGTCTCCGGATTCCTCGGCACGTCAGCGGCCGGGTCGAACTGTTCGGCCGCGGTCGACCAGCTCGACATCTCCGAACCCCGGATCTACTACGGCGAAGGGTTCGACGAGTACGCCGTCGTCGGCGGCTCGACCGACGCGCCGATCGAATACGACCGGCCGTCCGACGAAGCGGCGTACTACACCTACGCCGGTTCGGGCGGCGTACGCCTGGACTCGGCCTGGCGGAAGACCCTGTACTCGTTGGCGTACATGGAGACCCGGTTCCTCCTGAACGACCAGGTCACCGACGACTCCAAGATCCTCTATGTGCGGGATCCGCGGGACCGCGTCCAGAAGATCGCGCCGTTCCTGACTCTGGACGGCGACCCCTATCCGGCCGTTGTGGACGGGCGCGTCCTGTGGATCGTCGACGGCTACACGACCTCCGCGCACTACCCGTACGCCCAGCGCGTCAACCTGCGCGACGCCACGAACGACGCGTTGACCGGCACCGGCACGACCGCCCAGGCCGGGCAGGAGATCACCTACCTGCGCAACTCCGTCAAGGCGACGGTCGACGCGTACGACGGCACGGTCACGCTCTACGAATTCGACCCGGACGACCCGGTGCTGAAAGCCTGGAACCAGGCGTTCGGCGGGATCATCACCCCGAACGCCTCGATCCCGACCGCGCTGGCCGCCCACTTCCGGTACCCCGAAGACCTGTTCAAGGTCCAGCGGGATCTGCTCACCCGCTACCACGTGGCCGACGCGACCAGCTTCGCTGCGTCCAGCGACCAGTGGAAGGTGCCGAGCGACCCCGCCCAGCCCGGCAAGACCGCCAAGCAGCCGCCCTACTACCTCTACGCTCAGTTCCCCGGCGACAAGCAACCGCAGTTCCAACTGGTCGCCGCGATGACCCCGGGCGGCAACCGGCACAACCTGGCGGCGCTCGTCTCCGCGTCGTACGCCGGCGGGAAACCCCGGCTCCGGGTGCTGGAACTGCCCAAGGACACCCAGACCGCCGGGCCGAACCAGGCCGCCCAGCTCATGGAGGGGCAGGAAGCGGTGCGTACGGACATCAACATCTGGGGCAAGAACGTCCAGCGCGGCAACCTGCTGTCGCTCCCGTACGCCGACGGCATGCTCTACATCCAGCCGCTCTATGTGAACAACACCACGGACCCGAAGTATCCGCAGCTCCGGAAGATCCTGGCGCTCTACGGCACGAAGATCGGGTACGCCGACACGCTGGAAGAGGCGCTCGCCCAGCTCGCCGGCGCCACACCGTCGTCCCCGTCGACCGTGCAGGCGGCGGTCGCCAAGATCCAGAAGGCGCTCGCGGATCTGAAGGCCGCTCAGCGTACGGGTGACTTCGTGGCTCAGGGGAAGGCCTTGGCCGACCTGGAAGCCGCGGTCCAGGAGTTCTCCGCCGCCACCTCGGCTTCCCCGCCTGCCGGCACGCCGGGCGGCGGGGCGTCGCCGTCGCCTACGGCGACCGCTCCGCCCCCCTCCGGCTAGCCGCCTACCCCCACCCTTCTCGTTGATCATGGAGTTAACTGTGGTCTCGGCGGCGTGTCGGGGGTGCAAACCCCATGATCAACGGGTGCGGGGGTGGACGGCGTCGGCGTGATCCAGATGACGGCGAGTATGGATTTGGCAGCCTGTTCGCCCTGGGGTAATCTTTAGAAGCCGACGCGGGGTGGAGCAGCTCGGTAGCTCGCTGGGCTCATAACCCAGAGGTCGCAGGTTCAAATCCTGTCCCCGCTACTCAGTAGCCAAGGGCGCCTATCCAGTGGATAGGCGCCCTTGACGGTCTTCTGGGAAGGTGTCGGGGCCGGTCCGTAGGATCGACGGGTGCAGGAGCCCCGGGAAGTACTCCGCAAGATCTTCGGCTACGACTCCTTCCGCGGTGAGCAGCAGGAGATCATCGACCACGTCATCGGCGGCGGCGACGCGCTCGTGCTGATGCCGACCGGCGGTGGCAAATCGTTGTGCTACCAGATCCCTGCGCTGGTTCGAGACGGTGTCGCCGTGGTCGTCTCGCCGTTGATCGCGCTGATGCAGGACCAGGTCGACGCGTTGACCGCGCTGGGCGTACGAGCTGGTTTCCTGAATTCGACCCAGGATCTCGAGACGCGCCGCGAGGTCGAGGCGGCGTTCCTCAGCGGTGATCTTGACCTGCTCTATCTCGCGCCCGAGGCGCTGAGCGGCGGTTCCGCGATGAGATTGCTGGAGCGCGGCCGGATCTCGCTCTTCGCCATCGACGAGGCACATTGTGTCTCGCAGTGGGGCCATGACTTCCGGCCCGACTATCTGGCGCTGTCGGTGCTGCACGAGCGCTGGCCGGAGGTGCCGCGGATCGCCCTGACGGCCACCGCGACGACGGCGACCCGGAACGAGATCGCCACCCGGCTGAAGCTGACCGAGGCACGGCGATTCGTGTCCAGCTTCGACCGTCCCAACATCCGCTATCGCATCGTGCCCAAGGTCGACCCGCGCAAACAGCTCCTCGACCTGCTGCGGACCGAACACCCTGGTGACGCGGGCATCGTCTACTGCTTGTCGCGCGCGTCCGTCGACAAGACCGCCGAGTTTCTCCGGGCCAACGGCGTCGAGGCGCTCGCGTACCACGCTGGGCTGGACGCCGCGACGCGTGCCGCGCACCAGGGACGGTTCCTGCGCGAAGACGGCCTGATCATGGTGGCGACGATCGCGTTCGGCATGGGCATCGACAAACCCGACGTACGCTTCGTGGCCCATCTCGACCTGCCGAAATCGGTCGAGGGCTACTACCAGGAGACCGGTCGAGCCGGCCGGGACGGGCTGCCGGCCACCGCCTGGCTGGCGTACGGGCTGCAGGACGTCGTCCAGCAACGGAAGATGATCGACTCGTCCGAGGGCGACAACGCGTACCGGCGAGGGCTCGCCGCGCATCTGGACGCCATGCTCGCCCTCTGCGAGACGACCGAATGCCGCCGGGCGCAGCTGCTGGCGTACTTCGGGGAAGCGAGCGCGAGCTGCGCGAACTGTGACACCTGCCTGGAGCCGCCGCAGTCCTGGGACGGCACGATCCCCGCGCAGAAGCTGCTGTCGACGGTGCTCCGGCTGCAACGCGAACGCAATCAGCGGTTCGGCGCCGGCCAGTCGATCGACATCCTCCTGGGCCGCAAGACCGACAAGGTGGTGCAGCATCGGCACGACGAGCTGTCCGTCTTCGGGATCGGCACCGAACTCCAGGAATCGGAATGGCGTGCGGTGGTTCGCCAACTGCTCGCCCAAGGCCTGCTCGCCGTGGAAGGCGGCTACGGCACCATCTCGCTCACCGACGGCAGCGCCGCGGTGCTCAGCCGGCAACGCGAGGTCCTGCTCCGCAAGGAACCTGAGCGTACGCGTCGAGCCGCGGCCGGATCGGCGAAGAAGGCGGCCGCCTCCGCCGACCTCAGCCCAGCGGCCGTGCCGGTCTTCGAGCGGCTGCGGGCGTGGCGGGCGGCGGCCGCGAAGGAACAGGGCGTCCCGGCGTACGTGATCTTCCACGACGCGACGCTGCGGCAGATCGCCACCGAGGCGCCCGTTTCGCTGGCTGCCCTGGGCACTGTGAGCGGGGTGGGGGAGAACAAGCTCGCCAAGTACGGCGACCAGATCCTGGCGGCGCTCGCGGAGCCGTGACCGGCGCATCGGAGCCTTCACTGCCGAGCGGGAGCGGGGACCGCCGCGTCGGGGCCGTGACCACCGAGTTGGCGGGTGGAGCGATCGGCGGGGTAGGGTGGTGTGGTCGACGCGGGGTGGAGCAACTCGGTAGCTCGCTGGGCTCATAACCCAGAGGTCGCAGGTTCAAATCCTGTCCCCGCTACTGTCGAAGACGCCCGCTCTTTCGAGCGGGCGTTTTCGTTGCCTATCGGCGGGCACCTGGGGCTGCCGACGGCGCGAACAGCCATTCGATGATGAAAGCGACGCCGGAAAGCATGACTGACGCGGATGGTCTCGAGATGGACCGGTGCTTCAGCACGCGCGGCGGCGTCGCATACGTCGGCCTTCGGGACCGCTGGCCGTGGTACACGAAGCGCCGTAGCGCGTCCTGGCCATTCGCCGAGCTGCGGGTCGCCGATGACAAGATCGTGATCTCGTCCATGTTCGGGAAATACGCCGTGACCCGGGACGATGTCGCCTCGATCTCTCGGTTCGGCCGAATTCCGGCGCTCTATGACGGGTTCAAGTTCGTCATCCGCGGTGACTACGAAGCTGTTGTCTTCTGGGCATTGTGGGGGCCGCCCGTCCGAGCCGCGTTCGTGCGTCACGGCTGGGAAATCGTCGGCTGAGGGTGGGGGCCACCTCCCGAAACACCGCCGGCGGTGAGATCCGAGTGCGACGGTCAGAAGGATTGGGCGAGCCGCTTCGACGAAACGCGTCCCGGCCAACGGAAGCCAAAACGCCACGGAGCGGACGTGACCCGGCCCGACCGGACCGGACAGGTACTTGGAAACGCGCCTAGTATGGCCGGGTGATGATCGAGCAGAGCCCGGCAGTCCAGCGTCCGCTATGGATGATTGTGGGACCGGCCCTCGGGACCATGCTGACGGCGTACCTGATCGGCGCACTGATCGGGCCGCTGCGCGAAACACTTGAGCGGGACATGGGCTACAGCACGATGGTGAACCTCATCGTGCTCGCGATTCACTTCCTGGCCCTGGCCGTCGGCTTCGCGCCCGGACTGCTGCTCGGCCGGCGCGCGCCCAACGCCATTGCCGCCCCGGCGATCGGCCTGATGCTGCTCGGCGTACTCGTCCTGGCCTTCGCCGCGAACGCGGTCATGGTGATGGCGGCGTCGCTCTTCATCGGCTTCGGCAGCGGTGCGGTGCTCGGCACCGCGCTCGCGCTCGCCGGTCAGGCGGGCGCGCGGCGTACGGCGATGCTCATCGCCGTAGCCGCGGTCGCCTTTGTCGGTCTGCTGTTCGGGCTGGTCTTCGGCTGGTTCTTGACGACCACGGTCAGCTGGCGGTGGGTGTACTTCATGGCGGTGCCGATGGCGCTGGTCTCGCTCGTCGTCACCGGAGCCGGCGGCATCGTCGCGCTCACCAAGAAGCCCGCCTGACCAAGAAGCCCGCCTGACGAGCGCCGCCGGGGGAAGACAGCGTCTCAGGAGCGGGACGTCCAGAACACCGAGGTCAACCAGGTCCAGGCGAGGACGACCGCGACCACGAAGCCGATCGTGGTCGGCCCGTGCGAGCCGCTGGCGATGCCCGCGAACCCGGCGAGGAATACGACGCCGGTGATCCACGAGAACCACGCGAATCCCCGCCGACCGGCCGCCAGGTACCGCCGTCCGAGGACGACGCACGCCGCGATCAGGCACAGGAAGCCGATCCCGCCGACGACGAAGTGCAGCGTGCCGTGCCAGCTCATGACGTCGGTCGTCGTACCCGCCGGGAAGCCCTGGGCGGGGTCGGCGCGGAAGATCCCCGCTCCGATCAGGCTGACCCCATAGATTCCGATGAGGACGCTGCGGAGGCCGATCGCGCCGAGCACGGTGAGCACGCCCGCGACGAGGAAGTTGGCGATCTGGATCCAGCCGAGGTCGCCGTTGCTGAGCAGGCTCCAGGCGTGCTTCGTGAGGTCGAAGCCGTCGCGGGTGAGGGCCTGCGCCAGCCCGGCGATGACGTAGATCGGGCCGGCGAGCGCGCCGAGCGAAAGAAGTGTCCGAGGGTTCATGCCCGGTTAGACGGCCGCGGCGGGGGAAACTCATCGCATGTTGTTGATCGTCGACGCCGCCAATGTCGTGGGGTCGGTTCCGGACGGCTGGTGGCGTGATCGCGCGGGGGCGGCGCGCCGGCTCCGGGACGCCCTCGCCCCGCTGGCGACCACCGGATTCGCGGGCCACGAAGGCCCGCTCGACATCATGCTCGTGGTCGAGGGCAAGGCCCGCGGCATTTCCCCGATCCCAGGGGTACGCATAGAGAACTCGCCCGGATCAGGCGACGACACGATCGCAGCGCTCGCCGCCGCGGAGCGCGACCGGGACGGCGGTGTCGTGGTGGTGACCGCTGATCGCGGGCTCCGCCAACGCGTGGAAGCCGTCGGCGCGACCGTCGTAGGCCCCCGCTCCCTCCCCTACCCCTAGCCCCACCCCCCGCCCCTTGAGCGTTGATCATGGGGTTTGCACCCCTGACACGCCGGGCGGTCTCAATCGGTCGGTGCAAGCAGCTGCCGTAGGCGCTCGGCTGGGGTGTCCCAGCCGAGCGTCTGGCGTGGTCGGCGGTTCATTTGTGCGGCGACCACGTCGAGGTCCTGCTGGCCGATGGTAGTGAAGTCGAATTTGCCTTTGGGGAAGTAGTCACGTAGGAGGCCGTTGGTGTTTTCGTTGGTGCCGCGCTGCCAGGGCGAATGCGGGTCGCAGAAGTAGACGGTGCAGTTCGGTGCCAGCTGGAAGTCGAGTTGGTTGGCCATCTCGGCGCCTTGGTCCCAGGCGAGGGTCTTGACCGCGGTGATGGGGATGCTGCTGAGCTGCAGCAGTTGAGGCAGTCGGGTGAACAGGCCACGGATCACGGTGAGGACCTCGGGACTGGTGCGGTCGTTGGGCAGGGCACCGAGCAGGACGAACCGGGACGCCCGCTCGACGATGGTCACGATCGCTGAGCGACCGTGGGCACCGATCAGCAGGTCGCCTTCCCAGTGGCCGGGCACGGCCCGATCAGCGGCTTCGGCGGGGCGGGCCGAGATGTGCAGCTCCTCGGTAATCCAGGGCCGGTTACGCAACGCCCGCCGGGCCGCGAGCACCTCCCGCGACTGGCTGCGTCGGGCCTTGCGCTTGACCCGCAATTCGTCATCGGCCAGCCGCCGTAGGTCACCGCGCGACTGCAAATAGATCGCCTGATAGATCGTCTCGTGCGACACCCGTAACTCCTGGTCGGCATGCCGCCGCAGGGAAGCGGCGATCTGCTGCGGCGACAGCCGCTCGACCAACCCTGCCACCACCGCATCGCGCAACGGACCTGGCTGCACCAACTTCGCGGCCTTAGGCCGCCTGCGACGCACGTCCGCCCGCCGCTGCGCCGACTCGGCGCTGTATCCCCACCGATACAACCCACCCCGCACCGGCCCAAGCGGGTTCTTCACCCCATGACGGTAGGAGTTATACCGCGCGATCTCGCGCCACACCGACGAGAACCCGATCCCGACCACCGCGGCGATCTCATCGAACGTCTTACCGTGCCCCCACATGTTCTCGATCGCCTGCCGCAAACCGGCATTCAGCACATGCGCCCTGGCCATTAGCCCTCCTCAACCAGCCCGTACCTGGATCAACGACCATTTGCACGGACTGGTTGAGAAGAAGCCGCCGACACCACGGTTAACTCCATGATCAACGGGTCGGGGGGGTGGGCGGGGGGTGGGCGGGGTGGGGGCGGAGGGGGAGGGGGAGGGGGTTAGAGGAGGAGGGCGGGGAGGACGGCGGCTAGGAGGAAGGGGCCGAGCGGCAGCGTCGAGCGCCATTCGACCCGGCGCAGGGCCAGCAGGGTGAGCGCGGTCAGCGACATCAGCAGGCCGGCGGCCAGGGCCCAGACGGGCACGGTGGACCAGCCGGTCCAGCCGAGGGCGACGCCGATGGGGAAGGCGAGGGCGGCGTCGCCGAGTCCGACTCCGCGCCGCGGTAGGGCCAGCAGGAAGAGCACGCCCGCGAGGACTAACCCGCACAGGACGGCGGGGAGGAGGCGTACGGGGGCGGCTCCGGCGAGCAGGAGCAGGGTGCCGGCCGACATCGTGGCGATGAGGCGGAGCGGCAGGCGGTGGGTGCGTACGTCGGTGATCGACAGCAGCACCGCATGGGTGATCCACCAGAGGGCTGCCAAAAGGGCGGCGACGTGGGAATAGATAGATCTGTCATCCAGCACTGTACGTATGGACATTGATCACCCCTTGTTACATAGGCGTCGATCATCGTACGATCGCCCGCGAGAGCGCAATCGGTTGGTGACGGGGGGTAGGGACCGGCCGATGACGAGGGGGGATGCATGCCATCCGGATTCCGTAAAGGACAGACAGTGGCGACAGGGTCGATTCTGTTGCTGCTGTTGGCATCCGGCTGCGCAGCCCGGACCGTGGAGGTCCCGCCGCCCGCCGATCCGCCGAGCAAGCCGGTGACGCAGGCGAGCCTCTCGCCCACCGATCAGCAGGCCGTCGACCAGGCATGGTCGGCGTACCAGCAGCTCAACGCGATCTATCTGAAGGCGGCGCAGTCGGGGACCTACGAGTGGAACACCGACAAGACGAAGCGGCCGCTCTACCCGTACGCCGCCGGCACGTACATGTCGGCGTTGGAACGCGATCTGGACATCATGCGGGAGCAGGGCTTCCTCCGGAAGGGCTCGCCGCGGGTGACGTTGCGCCGCGTGGTGAGCGTCAGCCCCACCTCGATCGTCGTGGAGGTCTGCGTGGACGACTCGGGAACCGACACCGTCAGCCGCAAGACCGGAAAGTCCGTGGTGAAGTCCGGGCAGAACCAGCGATACCCGGTGACGATGCGGGCCGGGCTCTACCCCGACGCCAAGTGGCGTTGGGTGGAGTCGCGGGCGGATCGGGCGGCGTCATGCTGACGTACGCGAACCGGCCGCGCCGCTGGGCGTACCCGTTGATCTTGGTCGTGCTCGCGGCCGTGACCGTCGTGGCTGGAGCGAGTCCCGCGCAGGCCGATTACATCTACTGCCCGCCGGACAACGGGCCGTGCTACATCGTCGTCACCGGAGGTGGCGGCGGTGGGGGAGGCGGCGGCGGAGGTGGTGGCGGTGGGGGAGGCGGCGGCCGGGACGTCTGCCTCGATCCGCAGCAGGGCGAGATCCCGTGCTACCGCGACAGTCTGGGCTGGTACAACCCGACGGACGGCTGTTACTACGACCGCCTGACCTTGCCGCCTAGCGATCCCGCGTGGGGCGGGCACGACCCGAGCGAGGGGTCGCTCTACCAGAAGTGGTGCTACGACGGGGGATCCGCCGGCTACGTCAATTCGGGCGTCGAGTTCCTCAGCGACCCGCCGCCGGGCTACGGCGGGCTGCCGTCGGTGCTGGAGATAGCCCTGCGCGCGATCAACGCGTTGCCGATCTCCGGCCCGGCCATCGGGCTGGCCCCCCGGCCGGGCGGCACCGGGCTGGTCGGGCTGCCCGTGTGGATGTGGACCCGGATCACCCCGGAGACCTGGGGTACGCAGTCGGCGACCGCCTCGGTGCCGGGCCTGTCGGTGACCGCGACCGCCAAGTCGGAGCGGATCAGCTGGGACATGGGCGACGGGTCCACAAAGGTCTGCCCGAACCAGGGCACCCCCTACACCGCGGCGTCCGGCGGGGGCTCCTCGCCGACCTGCGGCTACCGGTACACCGAACCGTCCCGCGACAAGCACATCCCCGGCCATCCCGGCCAGTACCGCGTGGAAGGCACCACGACCTGGCACGTGACCTGGGTCGCCACCACCGGCGAGACCGGTGAGCTGGATGTGACCCGGTCCTCGACGACGTACATCCGGATCGACGAATTGCAGGTGGTCACCCGATGAGTACCGTTGCGACCGGTAAGCCGCCCGCGCCGCCGCTGGCCGTGCCCCGGCTGGCCCCCCGCCGCCGATCCTTCCTCCAGGGCGCGCTCGCCCTGCTCCTGATCATCGCGGGCGCGCTGACCGCCGGGTACGTCGTGCAGCGCATCGGCGCCACCCATGACTACCTGGCAGTGGCCCGTCCGGTCGGGGCGGGCGCCGAGATCGCCGCCGCCGACCT
>NZ_JBFBAZ010000081.1:0-36160 GCF_040682475.1 Hamadaea sp. NPDC051192 | reverse complement strand
ATCGAAAAGCACATCACCCTGGCCCGCGAAGACGGCGGCGTCGACTCGGCGTTCTCGATGACCCCGGCCGAGATGCGCGCCCTGGTCGACGAATCCGAACGCGCCTGGCTCGCCCTGGGCTCCACGCACATCGGCCCGACCGAGTCGGAGAAGGAAGGCCTGCGCTTCCGCCGCTCCCTCTACGTCGTCGAAGACGTCAAAGCCGGCGACCCGGTCACCCCGGCCAACGTCCGCTCGATCCGGCCCGCCAACGGCCTGCCCCCGATCGAGATCGACAAGGTCCTCGGCCGCACCTTCACCCGCGACGCCGCCAAGGGCACCCCGCTGAGCTGGGAACTGATCTGAGCACTCCGTTGCCCGTACGCGACCAGGGCGGCTATCGACAGTCCGCCCTGGTCCTCGGCGCGGCCCAACTCGGCATGGCGTACGGGATCGCCAACACGACCGGGGATCTCGGGCAACCGGCCGTCGACGCCCTGCTCCGGCGCGCGGCGGAGCTCGGGGTGACCCATGTGGACACCGCGCGGGCGTACGGCGAGAGCGAAGCGCGCATCGGCGCGGCACCCGACAAGCCCGCGGTGATCACGAAGATCGCGCCCGGCGAACCGGACGTCGAGGCGAGCGCGGCCACCAGTCTGACGACGTTGAACCTGGAACGCGCCACCTTCCTGCTGCACCGGGCGGCCGACGTCCCGCACGCCTGGGACGGGCTGCGGAAGGTGAAGGACGCCGGGCAGGCCGACCGGATCGGCGTCTCCGTGCAGAATCCGGCCGAGCTGCTCGACGTGGCGAAGCTGCCCGACCTCGGCTACGTCCAGCTGCCGTGCAACGTGCTGGATCGCCGCTGGCTCACGCCCGAGGTCGCCGACGCGCTCTCCGGCGACGTGGTCGTCACCGTACGCAGCGTCTACCTGCAAGGACTGCTGACCGCCGGGAGCGGCGTACGGTGGCCGCACGTGCCCGATCCCCACCGGGACGCCGCGGTCGCGATCCTCGACGAGGTCGCTGCGGACCTGGACTTTTCCAACCGGGCCGGCCTCTGCGTCGCGTACACGTTGGGGCTCCCGTGGGTGACCTCGGTCGTGATCGGGGCCGAGACGCTGGACCAGCTCGGCGAGAACGTGCGGCTCGCGAGCCGGCCGGGACTCGCGGCGGCCGAGCGCGAGATGTTGCTGGACCGGCTGCCGGAGGCGCCCGCGCAGCTGCTGGACCCGAGCACGTGGGGGAGCGCGCGATGAACCTGACGCCCGAGGCGCTGTTCGGCCTGACCGGCAAGATCGCGGTGGTGACCGGCGCGACCGGGCGGCTCGGCCGGGTCATGGCCCGCACGCTCGCCACCGCGGGCGCGCAGGTCTGGCTGGTCGGCCGCGATTCGTCGAGATTGGACGAGCTGGCGGCCGAGCTGCTGGCCGACGGGCTCTCGGCGGTGGCGGCCCGCTGCGACGTCACCGATCCGGACGACGTGCAGGCGCTCGGGGTCGCGCTGAGCGTCGGCCCCGGCCGGGTCGACGTTCTGGTGCACAACGCGCATGTCGGGCGCGGCGGGACGCTGGCCACCGCTCGCACGGAAGACTTCGCCCAGGCCGCCGACCTCGCGCTCGCCGCGTTCCAGCGGCTGCTCGCGGCCACCCGCGACCTGCTGGTCCGCGCGGCTGCCGACTCGTCGCCCGCCGTCATCACCGTGTCGTCGATGTACGGCCTGGTCAGCCCGCGTCCCTCGCTCTACGCGAGCCCCGAGCAGGTCAACCCGCCCTACTACGGCGCGGTCAAAGCCGGCTTGCTGCAACTGACCCGCTACGCGGCGGTCGAGCTTGCTCCCCAAGGGGTACGCGTAAACGCCATCACGCCAGGGGCATTTCCCGGCGGGGGCGACCCGGAGTTCCTCAAGGCGCTCGGCGAACACTCCCCGTTGGGGCGGGTCGGATCGCCCGAGGAGATCGCCACCGCGCTGCTGTTCCTGGCGTCACCGCGGTCCAGCTACACGACCGGCGCGAACGTCGTGGTCGACGGCGGCTGGACCGCCTGGTAACACTGGACCGCCTGGTGACACCCGCGCGTCAGGCGGTGACGGTGACGAGCCGGCTGAACTCCCGGATGAGGTCATAGCCGTCCCATACCCCGGCGAAGTTGAGCGCCTGGCCGAACGGCACGATCCGGTCCACGCCGCGTCCGCCGAGCAGGTGCGCGAAGTCCAGCAGCTCCTCGCGGGTGAAGCCGAAGTGGCTGAAGGTCTGGTCCTTGCGCGTGATCTGCGGGGCGATCTCGGCGAGCGAGGCGACCGTGGTGAACGGGAAGACGCCCGCGCCCAGCCAGTCGTGCGGCACGGCCTCCGGGCCGACCAGCGTCACGCCGGTGACCGTGTTGTCGGCGAGGTCGAGCGCGACCGCGCGTCCCTCGGCGGCCAGGCCGTACGTCGAGACCCGCTTCTCCACCGCCATCGCGGCGTCGACGGCGAACCCTTGCGCCCGAGCGCCCTTCGCGACCAGGCCCAGCAGCTCTTCCTTCACCGCCGGCGCCTGGTCGGCGTCGCCGACGAGGAAGATCGCCATCGGGGAGGAGCAGGCCGCCTGGTCGAACCAGTAGACGTCGTTGACGAGTCCCTCGGCGGCCCGCTTACGCCCGTCGGCGTCGGTGGCCTGCCAGCCCGCGAGGGAGATCGCGGCGTACGAGGAACGGTCGGGGAACGTGACGTCCCGCGCGTGCGGCGCGAGCGGGTGCCGCCGGATGTCGCGGACGGTGCGGTCGCCGCCCCAGATGACGCGGAGATCGCAGGCGGCGCTCAGCGCCGCGGTGACCTCGTCCTGGTGACCGTAGGTGATCATGCGCTGGGTCTGACCGATGGCCGCGTGCGCCTCGGCGAGGCACTCGTTCAGCGTCTCCAGGATGGTCAGCGCCGCGCCCGCCGCCCGGGACGAGATCCGGATGACGTTGGGGTTGCCGGCCAGCGCCGACAGCGCCCAGGAGTAGACGAAGATCGTGTCCACATTGGCCGGAGGCACGTGGAAGACCAGGCCGCGCGGGAAGACCAGCGCGTCGTCGCCCTCGCGGCGCAGATGCTCCAGCGTCTTGCGGATCTCCGTCTTCCGCAGGAAGAAGCCGAGCGAGCCCAGCTCCGGATGCCGCCGCGCGATCGACGGCGCCAGCAGCCGCCGGGCCAGCGCGGTCAGGAAGTCGACGACCCGGGGATCGCCCGGCACCAGCCGGCCGCCCTCGGGCTCGGCGGTCACCCCGGCGATGACGTCATCCACGGTGGCCTGGGGGCCGGCCGGGAAGCGTACGTCGATCTTCATCGGTCGCCTCCGGTGAACGTGTCGCTGCAACCGCGGGCCTCGGCCCGGGGGAGCCGGCCCAGGACGCTGAACCGCTTGCCCGGCCAGGCGCCGTCGTCCACGCCGTGCACCACCCCGAGGTCCTCGGTCAGCAGCACGTGTCCCGGGTACGACGTGGGCAGCGTACTGGTGACCTCGATCAGGCCGGGGGTGCCGACCGGGGCGACCTCCCAGGTCTCCGGGTCGCGGATGATCACGTCGGCGAAGTCGGGGCAGTAGAGCCCGCCGCCGTCCGGCCCCTCGAGGTAGACGGTGCCGATCTGCTCGACCATGCCGTAGAAGTTGTGCACCTTGGTGAGGCCGACGTCCGCGGCGAGCCGGCGGCGGAACTCCGCGTTGTCCACGGCCCGGTCGATCAGCTTCTTCCAGCCGCCGGAGTGGATCAGGATGCCGTTGGACAGGTCCAGCCCGGCCTCCCGGGCGGCCTCATAGAGGTAGAGCCACACCATGAAGGTGAAGCCGAAGATGAGGAACGGCTGGTCGCCGTTCTTGGCGAGGAACTGCTTGAGCACCTCGACGTCGGGTTCGCCCTTCTCGTCGAGCACCCACACGTGGTCGCGGCCGAAGTTCATCAGGCCGAGCATGCCCGCGCCCCGGGCGCTGAAGCTGCGCCGGTCGGCCACCACGCCCCGGCTGTCGACGATGAGCATGGGCAGCCGCTTCGGGCCGAGCACGGTCTGCAACGTCCGGGACAGCATCCGAGTCTGCGCGGCGGCCGCCTCGCGGTCGAGGTAGATCCGGCTCACGTCACCGGTGGTGCCGCTGGAGGTGAGGACCTTGACGACCTGGTCCTCAGGGATGCTCTTGAGCTGGTGGTTCTTGAACATCCGCACCGGCAGCCACGGCAGGTCGTAGACGCTGGCATACGAATCCCGCGCCTGGCCGCTGGCCCGCAGGATCCGGTCGTACTCCGGGCTGTTCTCGCGGTGATGCCGCGTCAGCGCGCTCAACTGCTCCAGCAGCCGGTCATCCTTCTCCGGCTGCTTCAGCGTGAAGACTTCCTCGCTCACGCGTCGCCCTCCTCCGCCAGCTTCCGATAATCGACCTTACCGTTGGCCAGCAGTGGCAGAGCGGTGATGCTGCGCACCTCGAAGCCGCTGGAGTGGATGCCCAGCGCCTCGGCCAGCCGGGCCTTGATCTTCGCCGGCCACTGCTCCTCGTCGGACTCGACGAAGACGGTCAGCCGGTCGTCGCCGGGGATCGCCGCGACCGGCGGGGTGTCGACGAGCAGCCGTTCCACGTCGTCCAGGTTGACCCGGATGCCGAAGATCTTGCCCATCCGCTTGAGCCGCCCGGTGATCCACAGGTGACCGTCGGCGTCCAGCTTCCCGAGATCCTCGGTCGACAACCGGCCGCCCAGCTCGTCGCCGGTCCCGAAGTCGGCCGCGGTGGTGGCGTACCCGAGCATGACATTGGGGCCGCGGAAGATGACCTCACCCTCGACATCGGGGTCGGTGGTCTCGCTGCCGTCGTCGACCCGGATGGACAGAGTCGTGCCGGGCAGCGCCGGTCCGACCGAGCCGACCTTCGCCGGCAGGTACGCCGAAGGCAGCGTCGTCATCCGGGGACCGGCCTCGGTCTGCCCGTACATGACGAACATCCGGCCGCCGACAGCCGACATGCGCCCGTGGAAGTCGACGATCAGCTCGGCCTTCAGCCGCCCGCCCGCCTGCGTCAGCGTACGCAGCGTGGCGTACTTGGCCGGGTCGAAGCGCAGCCGCTTGAGCATCTCGTACTGATAGGGGACGGCGGCGAGGCTGGTCACGCCGTACGCGTTGACGTCGTTCCAGAACTCGCGCTCCAGGAACGTCCGCGGCGACACCACCACCGTCGCGCCGCTGATCAGGTGCGAGTTCAGCACCGACATCCCGTACGAGTAGAACAGCGGCAGGCTGGTGATCGCGACCTCGCCGCCGTCGATGCCGAGCGCCTCGGCGATCGCGTGGGCGTTGGCCTGCACCGCGGTCGGCGTGAGGCGGACGAGCTTGGGGTCGCCCGTCGAGCCCGAGGTGGTCAGCAGAAGCGCCAGGTCGGCGTGCGGGGTGACGGCCGACGGCTCGTCCCGCAGCCAGACGTCGCCGTCGGCGTGATAGCCGGGCGGCAGGTCGCCCTTGCCGTTCGTGATCGCGCCGGGCTCGAACCGGGCCACCAGGCGGTCCCGGAGATCGGCGTGCAGATCGGGGTCGAGCAGGCAGATCGGCCGACCGGCCTGGAGTGCGCCCAGGTAGCCGACGATGGCGTCGACGGTGGCCGGGAAGTGCGCGAAGAGCACCCCGGGCCAGGCCGCCGCCTGCTCGGCCGCCGCCGCGACCCGGTCCGCCAGTTCCTCGCCGGCCAGGACGTCGCCGGAGGCGGCGTCGACCAGCCGGGCGCCCGGCCCGACCAAGCTGATCATCGAAGTACGCCTCCGTCGACGCCGAGGACCTGTCCGGTGACGAACGAGGCCTGCGGGGAGAGCAGGAAAGCGACCGCGTCGGCCACGTCCTGTGGACGACCCAGCCGGTGCAGCGGGGTGGCCGCGACGACCTCGGCCCGGCCCGCCTCGTCGAGGGTGCTGAGCATGTCGGTCTCGATGAAACCGGGTGCGACCGCGTTGACCCGGATGCCGGCCGGCCCGAGTTCCTTGGCGGCGGCCAGGGTCAGCCCGATGACGGCCGCCTTGGTCGCCGAGTAGACGGCCTGACCGGCCCCGCCGACCCGGCCCATGACCGAGGCGATGAGGACGACGGCCGGGGTGTCACCGCGGCGCAGCAACCGGGCCGCGTGTTGCAGCGTATGCGCGGCGCCGACCGCGTTGACGTCGAAGAGCCGCTGCGTACTGGCGTCGGACTGCATGCCGAGCATGCCCGCCTCGTGCGTACCGGCCCCGACGACCAGTGCGTCCAGCCGCCGGAACTGCTCGAAGACCGACCGCACGGCCGCCTTCACCGCCGCCGGGTCGCTCACGTCGGCTGCGACCGCCAGCGTCGGGACGGCGTACTTGCCGGCCAGCTCGTCCGCGACCGGCTGAGCGTTCGCGAGGGTGCTCGCGTGGACCGCCACGGCGTACCCGTCGGCGGCCAGCCGCTCGGCCACGGCCCGGCCGATGCCGCGCGACCCGCCGGTGACGAGCGCCACTCGGGCGCCCTTGTCCGGCGAGTGAATCTCAGGCGAACTCGACACCGTGCTTGCCCAGGATCTCGCGGGCCTTGCCGAAGGAGCTCATGTCGATCACGTCGTCGGTGTCGATCATGACGTCGAACTCGTCCTCGATCGCGGCGACGAGGGACATGTGGGCCAACGAGTCCCACTTCTCGATCCCGCGGTACTCCAGGCCGTCGACGTCGTAGTCTTCGGGCAGCTCGAGCGAGGAGCGGAAGACCTTGCGCAGCCGGTCGATCTCGATCACTTACGTCCCTCCAGGAAGTCGCAGCAGCGCCCGCCAGAAGCGGCGACGATGCCCGGCGAGTCTAGCCCAGCATGGTTCTCGCCCCGCCCGGACGCTGTTTCCGCGACCAGGGGGTACGCCGTGTATGTTGGCACGGGCCGCAGCGGGGCTGAACACGCCGCGCGCGAGCCAACGGCCGCCTTCGGTGGACCGATCCGGGTTGACCTCGGATAATGCGGCTTGAGTGAGTGCAGACGGCAAGGAGCGTAATGTGAGCGTGCTGCAGGGTTCGTCCATTCTTATCACCGGTGGGACGGGTTCGTTCGGCAAGGCATTCCTGCGCTACGCGCTGGACAACCTCGACCCAGCTCGCCTGGTGATCCTGTCCCGGGACGAGTTGAAGCAGTACGAGGTCCGCCAGATGTTCGGCAACGACGAGCGCCTGCGCTGGTTCATCGGCGACGTCCGGGACCGCGACCGGCTGACCCGGGCGATGCACAAGGTTGACTATGTCGTGCACGCGGCCGCGCTCAAGCAGGTCGACACGGCCGAGTACAACCCGTTCGAGTTCGTCCGGACCAACGTCGCCGGTTCGCAGAACGTCATCGAGGCCGCGATCGACAACGGCGTGCAGAAGGTCGTCGCGCTCTCGACCGACAAGGCCTCGAGCCCGATCAACCTCTACGGCGCGACCAAGCTCGTCGCCGACAAGCTCTTCGTCTCGGCCAACCACTACGCGGCCGCTTTCCCGACCCGGTTCTCCGTGGTCCGCTACGGCAACGTGATGGGCAGCCGGGGCTCGGTCGTCCCGCTGTTCCGCAAGCTCGCCGCCGAAGGCGAGAGCCTGCCGATCACCGACAAGCGGATGACCCGGTTCTGGATCACCCTCGAGCAGGCCGTCCAGTTCGTCGTCGACTCGTTCGACCTGATGAACGGCGGCGAGCTCTACGTGCCGCGGATTCCGAGCATGCGCATCGGCGACCTCGTCGAGGCCGTCGCCCCGGGCAGCGCGACGCACGAGATCGGCATCCGCCCCGGCGAGAAGCTGCACGAGGAGATGATCGCGATCGACGACGCGCACCGCACGGTACGCCTCACCGACCGCTACGTCGTCCAGCCCACGATCGCCGAGTGGGGCTACATCCCCCCGACCGACGCCGAGCCGGTCGCCGAGGACTTCAACTACCGCTCGGACAACAACGACATGTGGTTGTCCGTCGACCAGCTGCGGGACATCCTCGGCATCCAGGCCTGACCCGGTCCGAAGCTCGAAGCAAACTCCGCAGCTCGAAGCCAAGGAGGCGCGATGCTCCCGTACGGTAGGCAGACCATTGAGGACGTCGATATCGAGGCCGTCACCGCTACGCTGCGTAGTGACTGGCTCACGACCGGCCCTCAGGTCGACGCCTTCGAGCGGGATCTCGCCGAGTGGACCGGGGGCGTACCGGTCACCGTCGTCAGCAACGGCACCGCCGCGCTGCACGTGGCGTACGCCGCCGCCGGGATCAAGCCGGGCGACGAGGTGGTCACCACCCCGATGACGTTCGTCGCGACCGCCTCGTGCGCGACGATCCTGGGAGCCAAGATCCTCTTCGCCGATGTCGAGGAGGACACGGCGAACCTCGACCCGGCCGCGGCCGCCGCGCTGACGACCGAGCGGACGAAGGTCATCGCCGCCGTCGACTACGCCGGTCACCCGGCCGAGTACGACGAGCTGCGCAAGGTCGCCGACGAGGTGGGCGCGCTGGTGCTGGCCGACGCCGCGCACGCGATCGGCGGCACCTACAAGGGCCGGTTCGTCGGCTCGCTGGCCGACCTGACGACCTTCTCCTTCTTCCCGACCAAGAACCTCACCACCGCCGAGGGCGGCGGGGTCGCGGCGGCCGATCCGGAGCTGATGAAGCGGGCGCGCCGGTTCAAGGGCATCGGGATGATCCGCGAGGAGGCGGAGTACGCGAATCCGAACGACGGCGGCTGGTACTACGAGGTCCAGGAGTTCGGCGTCAACTACCGGCTGCCCGACGTGCTCTGCGCGCTCGGCCGGGCTCAGCTGACCCGGCTCGGCGCCTTCAAGGCCCGCCGGACGGCGTTGCGTGCCCGGTACAACGAGCTGCTCGCCGACGTGCCGGGCCTGCGGCTGCCGGTCGAACGCGACTGGGTCGACCCGGCGTACCACCTGTATCCGGTGCGCGTGCTCGACGGCCGTCGCCGTGAGGTCTACGACAAGCTGCGGGCGGCCGGGATCCTGGTGCAGGTCAATTACATCCCCGTCTACTGGCACCCGGCGTACGCCGAATTGGGCTACCAGCGCGGGATGTGCCCCAACGCGGAGAAGTTCTACGCCGAGGAGTTGTCGCTGCCGCTCTTCCCGACGTTGACAGAAAACGATCAGGATAGGGTGGTAGAAGCTCTCCGTACGATCCTCGGCTGATCCCCCATCCGAGCGTAACTACCGGAAGTTTTTGATCATGCACCACGCAAACGTCTATTACGGCCATGCGGATGTGATGGCCAGATACTGCGGAATCGATCTCGACCCCGCCCCCCGGATCCAGGGTTACCTGCAGCACGGCTGGAACATCGGTGACGGCCTCGCCCCTGGTACGCCGTATGTCGCCGGGTCCCAGTTGTACGTCTGGTCGGAGAAGCAGCGCCGCCGGTCCTGGTCGCTGGGGTACCGCAACGTGGTCGTCGTGGGCGCGCCCTGGTCCTATCTGCTCGCGATGCAGCCGGAGCCGGCCGACCAGCCGGAGCGTGAGGGCACCATCTACTACCCGTTCCACGGGTGGGAGGGCCAGCACGTCCACGGTGACCACAAGCGACTGATCAAGCAGATCCGCGAGGTCGAGGACGGGCCGGTCACGATCTGCCTGTACTGGAACGAGTACCGCATGCGCCGGGTCCGCCGGATCTACGAGAACGCGGGCTTCCGGATCGTGACCCACGGTTACCGCGGTTTCTGGTGGCGTAACACCGACCGGTTCTTCCTGGACCGTCAGCTCGCCGAGATCCGGCGGCACAAGCGGGTCGCGTCCAACCGGCTCAGCAGCGCGGTCTTCTACGGGACGCTGGCCGGGTGCGAGCCCGCCGTCTACGGCGACACGATGACGCTGGCGAACGAGGATCCGACTTTCGGCGGGGTGGCCCGCCAACGCCGGCTGTGGCCGGAGATGCACGGGGCGAAACTGGACCTGGCGGCGGCGCAGCAGACGGCTCGGGCCGAGCTGGGCGCCGACCGGCTGCTTCCGCCGGAGGCGGTCCGCCGGCTCTTCGGCTGGTCCGACGAGCATGTGACCTTCCGCAACTCCCTCGACGAAGCCGAGCGAGCGACGGCAACGGAATCCCCCATGGCAGGAGTAGTGGCGTGACGGTGGCAAGCGTGCCGGCCAATCTGCGATTGATCGGCAGCGAGATGCTGGTCTGGTCCGACGACGAACCGGGCCAGCAGCGTACGCCCGCCGGCGGTGCGGTGCTGGCCGAGTTGCTGACCGAACTGGTCCGCCCCGGCGGCCGGGCCTTCGTGGCCGGCTTGCACGACGACGCCATCCTCTCGGTGCTGGAGGCCGAGAAGATGCAGGTCACCTGCCTGATGCGGAGCTACCCCGACGCGGCCAAGGCGGCGAAGGCGCACCCCGGCGTCGAGGTCCTCTGCGGCGACCTGACGAAGGTCGACCCGGCGGAGCCGTTCGACCTGGTCCTGGTGGGCGGCGGCGTCGAGCGCCTCACGTCGGCCGACGGGCCGCACCTGAGCTGGCAGGAGCGCGCGGCGCTGGTCGCCGGCCTGGTCGGCCCCGGTGGGACGCTGGCCCTGGTGCACGAGAACCTGCTCGGCATCCATCGGCTGACCTCGCTGGTCCCGCCGCGTGGTGAGCGTACGGACGCCGACTGGACGCCGTCGGACAGCTTCGACGCCACCCGGCCCGCCTCGGCACGGGAACTGGCGGCGGCGGTCACCGGCTTCGGCCTGGAGACGTCGACGCCGTTGCTGGTCTTCCCGGATCCGCAGCGGCCGACCGCCCTGGTCCCGCTCGATCTGGCCACCGATCCCCAGCTCAAGGTGCACCTGCAGGCCGTCGTCGCGACCGCGTTCGACCAGGCGTACGCCGACCGGCCGAGCCTGATGGACCCGCGTCCGCTGGCGTCGGGCGCGATGCGGGCCGAGGCCGGCACCGCGCTCGCCGCGGCCTGGCTGGTCGTCGCCACTCGCGAGGGGCAGCAGACGCTCACGCCGCGGGCGCTGGTCAGCGACGAGCGCGCGGCGCCGTGGCCGATCCGCTACGAGCTGATGGCGCTGGACGGCTGGAACCGCCGGGTGCTCGGCCCGCGGGCCCTGGTCAGCCGCAACGGCTTGATCCGTGATCCGCAGGCGCTGGACGGCCCGGTCCCGGCCGGCATCCCGTTGCTGGACCACCTCATCGTGCTCGGCATGCACCGCGACGTCCCCGGGCTGCAGATGGCGCTGGCCCAGCTCGCGACGTGGGCGGCGAGCCGCGCCGACGCCGAGGGCAGGCTCACCGGTGCGGACCTGCTCATCCTGCCCAGCGATCTGCTGGTCGTGGACGACACGTTCGTCCGCTGGGACCCGAGCTGGTCGACGGAACTGCGCGCCTCGGTCGAGGTCGCGGTGGCTCGATCGCTGCGGTACTTCGCGACTGTCCTGGTCGGCGGCGGGTATTCGCACCCGTGGCCGCAGCTCGACAGCGTCGACGAACTGACCCGCGTGCTGGGCGGACTCGCCGGCTACGACTGGGGCGGCGACGTGGTGCTCCGGCAGGCCGTCGAGCTGCACGCCAAGCTGACCGGCGCCGAACTCGGCCTGTCCGACGCCGAGATCGCCGAGCTGCGGGGCCGGCTGGCCGGGCTGGACCAGGGCAGCACCGCGCCAGGATCGCAGAACATCCAAGATCTGCAGGCGGCAGTGGATAGGCTGCGAGCGGAGCTCGCGCACGAGAAGGCCACCAACGCCTGGAACGAGAAACTGCTTCTCGGCCGGGAGAAGGCCCTTCGCAAGGCGGAGAGCCGAGTCGAGCTCCTGAGCGGAACCTTCACCGCCCGCATGGGTAAGCTCGGCCTCGCGCTGGCCCGCAAGACCATTCAGGTGGCCAAGCGAGTACTCCGCCGGAACGGCGAGGAGCAGGAGGAAGGGTGAGCGCAGGTCGCATCAGCGTCGTCGGCATCATTCAGGCGCGGATGGGTTCCACCCGGCTGCCCAGCAAGGTCCTCAAGACGCTGGCCGGCCGGACGGTGCTCGGCCGGGTCGTCCGGGCCGCCCACGAGAGCGGCGCGCTGGACGAGGTGGTCGTCGCGACCACCGTCGAGGACATCGACGACGAGATCGTCGCCGAGTGTGAGCGGCTGGGCGTCGCGGCGTACCGGGGTCCGGTCGACGACGTGCTGTCCCGGTTCATCGGCGCGCTCGACGAGCACCCGGCCGACGCGGTCATGCGGTTCTCCGCCGACAACCCGCTCATCGACCCCGAGATCGTGGCGCTGGCCTGCCGGGTGTTCCGCAGCGTGCCGGGGCTGGACTACCTGAGCACGTCGATCAAGCGGATGCTGCCGCTCGGGATGGACGTCGAGATCATCGACGCCGCCACGTTGCGCCAGATCAGCGACATCGCCGAGGGCTTCCACCGCATCCACGTCACGTCGTACGCGTACTCCAACCCGGACCAGTTCCGGGTGATGGGCCTGACGCTGCCGCCGGATCGGTCCAACCTGCGGCTCACGGTGGACACCGAGGACGACTGGCGACTGGTCGAGGAGGCGGTGGCGCACTTCGGCGACACCAGCGTCTCGCTGCAGAAGATGGTCGAGTGGCTGGCCGCCAACCCGGAGATCGCCCAGATCAACTCGCACGTCGAGCAGAAGACCCTGAACCAGGGGTGAGCGGCATCCGGATCGGGATCCGGTGCGACGCCGGCCCCACGACGGGCGTCGGCCACCTGGTCCGGGGCATCGCGCTGGCCGAGGAACTCACCTCGCGGGGCGTCGGCGTCGTCTTCCTGGGCGACGTCGGCGGAGTCGGCTGGGCCGAACGGGAGCTGCGCGAACGCGACCTGCCGCTGCTGCCCGGCCCGGACACCCCGGCCGACCTGGTCGCGGCCGTACGGGACCTCCAGTTGAGCGGGCTCGTCGTGGACTCGTACACGCTCGATCCGAGCTGTGCGGGCGCCGTCCGGGCTTTCGGCGTACCAGTCCTGGCGATTGTGGACGGTGACACCCGGGGGCAGGAGCCGGACCTCTTCCTGGACCAGAACCTCGACGCGGAGCTGGCCGACGTGCCGACCAGCGTGCCGCGCCTCGCGGGGCTGGACTACGTGCTGTTGCGCGACTCCGTGCGCCGGCTGCGTCCGGAGCAGCCCAAGTCCGCCCACGAGGGCCGCCCGAAGCTGTTGGCGTTCTTCGGCGGCACGGACGCGTTCGGGGCCGCGCCGGTCGTCATCCGGCTCGTGCTCGCGACCGGTGTCCCGGTCGACGCGACCGTGGTCGCGGGCTCGGAACAGCTCCGCAAGGAACTGGCGCAGCTGACCCCCGGTCCAGGCCAGGAGCTGCGGATCATCGACCCGACCGACCGGCTGCCGGAGCACATCGCCGCCGCCGACGTCGTGGTCAGCGCGTCCGGCACGTCCACCTGGGAGCTGTTGTGCCTGGGCGCGGCGGCCGCGATGGTCTGGGTCGTCGACAACCAATGGCTCGGCTACGAGCGGGTCATGGCCCGTGGGCTCACCGCCGGCATCGGGCTGCTCGCCGACCTCGCCGATCCCGCGTCGTCCGCCGCCGATGCCGCGGTGGTCACGCTCCGCGATCTTCTTTCCACCCCACGGGTACGCACAGAGCTGTCCACGCGGGCGATGTCCGTGGTGGACGGGCGGGGCCGCGAGCGAGTCGCAGACGCCTTCCTCGCCCTTCTCTGATCCTCCATCTCGGGCGCTGGATCCTTTTGGCGCTGGATCAGGGTTCTCGGTCGAATCTTGGCGCAAGATTCGACTCAGATCCCTGATCCGCCGCGGCGTGAGAGCGGAGCAGGCCGGCGAACGCGTGGAAGACGGCGGCCATGTCGACCTCGCCCGGATCGAGCAGCCATTGGAGCTGCAGGCCGTCCATGACCGCGACGAGCAGCGCCGCCGCCTGTTCGGGGGTGAGCCCGCCGGGCGGGTCCTCCCCGAATTCGCGGCGGATCGACTCGGCCAGCGTCTCCCGCGTACGCCGATAGCGCTCGGTGAAGAACTCCTTGGCCGGATGGTTGTCGGTGACGCTGTCGGCGGAGAGCACGGTGAACGACTGCACCAGCCCGGGGAGCGTGGCGTTGTGTGTGACCAGCTTCTCCATCATCTCCAGGCCGTTGCCGGACGGCGTGTACGCGCCTGAGTCGACCTCGTCGCGTCGCCGCAGCACCTCGATCAGCAGCGCGTCCTTGCTCGGGAAGTAGTGGAGCAGGCCTTGCTGGGTCAGGCCGACCTTGTCGGCGACGGCGGCCAGGGAGGCGCCGCGGTAGCCGCGTTCGGCGAAGACCTCCAGCGCGGCGTCCAGGATCTCGGCACGCCGCTGCTCGGGTCTCAGCCTGCGCCGAGGGTGTGTCATGGAAGGGAGGATAGCCGCCGCTTATGTTTCGAAACAATAACGCTGCCTACCGATCACTCGGTAGTTAGTGCACGATGGCTCCAAACTTCAGGGAGGCCGTATGTCAGCGCTGCGTACCGATCGTGAGGCCGCCGTCGAGGAGGCGCTCAGCCGCCTCGACCTCGAGACCAAAGTCAAGATCCTGTCCGGGCAGGACAGCTGGACCGTGCCCGGCGTCCCCGAGATCGGCCTCGCCTCGCTGGTGGTCAGCGACGGCCCGATCGGCGTACGCGGAACGCGGTGGACGGCGGAGGACCCGTCGATCGCCCTGCCGAGCCCGACGGCGCTGGCCGCCACCTGGGACGCCGAGCTGGCCCGCCGGGCCGGGCGTCTGCTGGGTCAGGAAGCGCGCCGCAAAGGCGTACACGTCCTGCTCGCACCCACGGTGAACCTGCACCGCAGTCCGCTCGGCGGCCGGCACTTCGAGGCGTACTCGGAGGACCCGCTGCTCACCGGGGCCATCGGGGCGGCGTACGTGCGAGGGGTGCAGGACCACAGCGTCGGCACCACGGTCAAGCACTTCGTCGCCAACGACGCCGAGACCGATCGGTTCACGGTGGACAACAAGGTCTCCGACCGGGCGCTGCGCGAGCTCTACCTCGCCCCGTTCGAGGCCATCGTCGACGCGGGCGCGTGGGGCGTCATGGCGGCGTACAACCAGGTCAACGGCGTGACCATGACCGAACACGACGAGCTGCAGAACGGCGTGCTGAAGGACGAGTGGGGCTTCGACGGCTTCATCGTCTCCGACTGGTACGCCGCTCGCGACACCGAGGCGACCGCGCGTGGCGGCCTGGACCTGGCGATGCCCGCCGCCGGAAGCCCCTGGGGTTCGCGCCTCGTCGACGCCGTACGCACCGGCGCCGTAGCCGAGGAGCTGATCGACGACCACGTACGCCGAGTGCTGCGGCTGGCAGCCCGCGTCGGCGCGCTTGACGGGGTGGCTCCGGCGGTGGCGCCCGCGGACCGGCCCGCGCCGATCGACGGGGAAGAGCTGGCCCGCGAGATCGCCGGCCGTTCCTTCGTCCTCGCGTCGAACGACGGGATCCTGCCGCTTCCGGAGGTCGGCAGTGTCGCGGTGATCGGCGTACTGGCGAAGGACGCGCGCATCCTCGGCGGCGGCAGCGCCCAGGTCTTCCCGGCGCACATCGTCTCCCCGCTCGACGGGCTCACCGCCGCCCTCCCGGCGACCACGAAACTCACGTACGCCATCGGCGCGGACCCGCGCGAGAAGGTCCCGGCGGCCCGGGGTCCCCAGTGGACGGACTTGACGGCGACGTTCCGGGACGCCGACGGTCAGACGATGCATGTCGAGACGCTGCCTGCGGCAATCGGGGTCTGGATGGAGATGCCGGAGGGCGTCGACCCGGCGAAGCTGGCCACGGTGGACCTCACCGGCCGGCTGACCCCCGACGCCGCCGGTACGCACCACCTCGCTATCCGGGGCATCGGCCAGTTCACCCTTTCGGTGACCGGCGACTCCGGTCCGGGCCAGCCGGTCTTCGACGACGCGATCGTGCCCGAGAACATGGATCTGGCGGCTCTCTTCCTCGCCCCGCCGGAGCGGCGCTTCCCGGTCGAACTCGCGGCGGGCGAGACCGTCGAGGTCAGCCTCCATCACCAGGTCGCCATAGCTGAGAGCTTCCCCGTGGTCGCGCTGCTCCTCGGCCACGCCGACCCGGTCGCGACCGCGGACGAGCTGCTCGCCGAGGCTGAGCGGGTGGCGGCCGAGTCCGACGTCGCGATCGTCGTCGTGGGGACCACGGAGGAGGTCGAATCCGAGGGCTTCGACCGGACCAGCCTCGCCCTGCCCGGCCGCCAGGACGAACTGGTCCGGCGGGTCGTCGCGGCGAACCCCCGGACCGTGGTCGTGGTCAACGCCGGATCCCCGGTCGAGCTGCCCTGGGCCGACGAGGTGGCGGCCGTGCTGCTCACCTGGTTCCCCGGCCAGGAAGCCGGGCACGCCCTCGCCGACGTGCTGCTCGGCCGGGCCGAACCGGGCGGCCGCCTGCCCACCACCTGGCCGGTCGCGGCGGCGGACTGCCCGGTCCTGTCCACCACGCCCGACAACGGGGTCCTCGACTACGCCGAAGACGTCTACATCGGATACCGCGGCTGGGACCGGACGGGGATCGCGCCGCGCTATCCGTTCGGCCACGGCTCCGGGTACACGACGTGGGCGTACGAGAGTCTGTCTATTGAGGACCGAACTGCGACAGTCACCTTGCGCAACACCGGTTCCCGGCCGGGCCGCGAGGTCGTCCAGGTCTACCTCGCCCCCGCCGAGCCGGACCCCGACCGGCCGGTGCGCTGGCTCGTGGGCTTCGCCTCCGTCACGGCCGACCCCGGCCAGGCCGCCACGGTCGGCATCGACCTGCCCGAGCGTGCGTTCCAGAGCTGGGCCGGCGGCTGGCGTACGGTCCCCGGCGACTACCTGGTGGAGGCCGGGTCCAGCAGCGCGAACCGTCCCCTCGTCGCCCGCGTGGCGGTGTCGGCCTAGATATACCTAGACGGGGGTGTCGGTGGGTAGGTAGGCCGGTGCGGGCAAGATACGTCATCGCTCCTGATGGCTTTGACTCCTTACCGGCGGAACATAGGTGATGTCGAAAGAACGAAGACACCACGGAAGACACCACCAAGGAGCCGAAGATGTTCACCTCACCCGACACCCTGTTCGACATGGCCAAGCTCCACCAGGCGGAGCTGATCGCCGAGGCCGACCGGACCCGCGTGCTCGCCCGTGCTCGGAGGAGCCGGATCAAGCGTTCAGAGCGATCCCACAAGTGATCGCGCGTGATCGCGCCCGAAACGGTCCGTTGTGAGCCGCCCTTCCACCGAGGGGCGGCTCACAACTCTCTAGGGCCTGTCCCAGCTCGCCGGTATCTTGGTGGCGTGCGTTTCCTGCGCGACGGTGCGAGCCAGAGCATGATTGGCCGAGACCACGAGCTGCGTCAATTGACGCGGCTCGTCGCGTCCGGGCGTCCGCAGGTCGCCATCGTGGGCGGTGAGCCCGGCATCGGCAAGACCCGGCTGATCCAGGAGTTCCTGCCGACCCTGCCCGAGGGCACCGTGGTGCTGGTCGGCCACGCCGAGCCCGGTTCCCTGGCCCGGCCCTACGAGCTGCTGCTCGACGCGATCGACGGCGCGGGCCGGCTTACCTCGCGCGGCGTGCTCGGGGTGGACGCGGAGGTCGCCTCGCTGGTCGACCCCGGTCGCAGCCCGGTCGAACGGCTGCACGCCGGACTGGACATCGTCTCCCGGCTGGTCGGCGACGCGCCGTCCGTCCTCGTCTTCGAGGATCTGCACTGGGCCGACTCCGAGAGCGCCGCTCTGTTCGAGCGCCTCGCCGACCGGCCCGGCGCCCACCTGCTCATCGGCACCTACCGCCCCGGCGAGGTGACGAGCCGGCATCCGGTCTCGGCGCTGCTGGAGCGGATGGAACGCCGGCACGCCGTGACCCACCTGCGACTGGAACGGCTCACCACGGCCGAGACCGCGGCCATGCTGGCGATCGCGGGCGGCCGTCCGGTGTCCTATCGGACCGCCGTCACCCTGCACAACCGCACCGGGGGCAACCCCTTCTTCCTGGAAGAACTGCTGCGGGCGTACGCCGGGCAGGATCTGGAGGCCGTCAGCGAGCAGCCGCTGCCGTGGAGCCTCGCCGAGGTGCTGCGGCGGCAGGCCACCGGACTCGACCCGGCCGGTCAGCGCATCCTCGAAGCGGCCGCCCTGCTCGGGCACCGCATCCCGTTCGACCTGCTCGCGGCGGTCACCAAGGCCGGCGAGGACGAACTGATCGACGTCCTGCGGGAGTTGGTCCAGCGCGGCGTGCTGGTCGAATCAGGCGACGACGAGTTCACCTTCCGGCACGCCCTGCTGCGGGAGGCGATCACCGGCCAGATGCTCAGCCGCCAGCGTCGCCGCCTGCACGAGGCCGCCCTGGAAGCCTTGCTCGCGGCGGACGAGGTCGACCCGGCGCTGGTCGCGCATCACGCCGAGGCAGCCGGACGTTACGACGACATGGTGGCCGCCGCCCGTCGTGGCGCCGCCCTCTATCTGTCCATCGGTTCGGCGTACCAGGCGTTGCAGCTTTCCGAGATGGGGCTGGAGGAGGAAGGCGACGACCTCGAGCTGCTCAGCGCGGCCGCCCGCGCCGCCTGGCTGGCCGGGCTGCTCGACGACGCCGCGGAGTACGCGCGGAAGTGGCGTGATCTGGCCACCACCTCAACCGACCGCGCCGACGCGCTCTACCTGCTGATCCGGCTGGCCTGGGAGTCCGACGACACCACCGGCATGGAGTCCTGGACGACCGAGATCGAGCAGCTCATCGCGACCCTGCCGCCGGGGGCCGACCAGGCGCGGGCGATGACCGCGGTGGCCCAGTCGGCGATGCTGCGCGACCGAGTCGAGGAAGCGCTGCTCTGGTCCGATCGCGCGCTCGCGCTGGCGGCCGAGTTCGACCTGCCCGCCGTACGCCTGGCCGCCCTGGTCGAGAAGGGCTCCACGCTGGCGGAGCAGCCCGCCACGGCTGAAGAGGGGCGCGCGATCCTCGCCGGGATGATCGACGAGGCGGAGAAGGTGGGGGAGTGGGTGCTGGCCGCCCGCGCCCTCTACAACCTCGTCCAGATGCCGCCCTCGGAGTCCCTCGCCGACCAGGCCGAAGTGCTGGAACGCATGCGGGTCGACGCCGAGCGGGCCGGGTTCGAGTCGCTCGCCGTGGCGGCGTACTTCCAGGGGCGGGCGCGGATCGCGATGCGGGAGGGCGACCTCGCCGCCGCGATCGCCGCCCTCGACGAGGGGCGTACGCGTGACCGCGGCTACGTGTTACGCGGCCGTCGCGCCGACTACCACTCCGTCTTCCTCGCCGGGTTGAGCCTGGAGGCCGGTGAACTCCGCCGGGTCACGGCGATCCTGGCCGAGCTGCGCTTCCAGCCCGGGCTGTCGCCGCTGGTCCTGCCCGGTCTGGACTTCCACCTCGCCTGCCGCTCCAGCGACGACCGGGCGATCGAGCTGCTCGACGGCGTACTGGCGGCGTTGGCGCAGCTGCCGTGGCGGAGCGGCGAACAAGCCCACGACCTGATCACCGCCGCCCTGTACGCCGGGTTGCCCCGCGAGCGCGTACGCCACCTCGGTGAGGTGATGCTCGACGGGCAGCTCTGGGACGACTGGCGGGAACTCGTGACGGCGCAGCTGGCCGAACTCGCCGGCGACGACGACCGCGCCCTGCGCGGCTACCGGGCGGTGTTCGACTCGGCGATCCTGCCGCCGAGCGTACGCGGAACGGCGCACACGCTCGCCGCCCGGCGGCTGCTCGCCGCCGGCCAGAACGCCGGTGCGACCAAGCTCGCCGACAAGGCGGCCGACCTGCTGAGCCGGTGGGGCGGCTGGCGAGTCGCCCAGCTGGACCAGGTCCGGGCCCAGCTCGGGTTGGCCCCGGCGCACAGCCGGGCCGCCGCCAACGGCGTGGTGCCGCTGACGCCCCGGGAACGGGAAGTGGCGCTGCTCGTCGCGGAGGGGCTGACCAACGCCGAGCTGGCCCGGCGGCTCTACATCTCGCCGAAGACCGCGGCCGTGCACGTGTCGAGCATCCTGCACAAGCTCGGGGTCGCCTCGCGGACCGAGGTCGCGGGCGCCCTCACCCGCTGACGCCCACCCCGCCCGCGCGGCTCGCTACGCTCGCGCGGGCGTCCTGAAAGCTGCAGATCACGGTTACGCGGCCCAAAAGTGCGGTGGGAAGCATGTATAGCCGTGATCTGCAGCAAAAGCAGCGGGAGCGCTATTCGGTGCGGATGATGGTGTAGGCCTCGGCTTGGCGGCCTTCGCCCAGGCCGGCAGCCTGGGCGGTGGATCCCATCCAGCCGCGCAGCATGCCTTCGAGGTCTTCCATGTGCCGGGTCTGCGAGGCGTGTGCCCGCAGCGCGGCGAGCTTGCGGTCGAAGTAGTCGGTGGCGTCGACGGCGTGGTCCGGGGACGGGCCGCCCGAGTACCAGATCTCCCGGACGACCCACGGCTCCAGCCCGGCCGCCAGCAGTTCGGGCAGCGCGAACTCGTTGCGGGCGTCCGGGTAGACCGCGCACGTCAGGGCTTCCCCGACGGCCAGGTGGTCGGGGTGGCTCGGCCCGGAGATCCGCTCCCACCGGCGCAGCGGCGAACTGGTGAGGATGCGGTCCGGGCGGTGACGGCGGATCGCGGCGACGAGTTCGCGCCGCAGCTCCAGCGACGGCGTGATCTTGCCGTCGAAGTAGCCCTCCAGGAACTCGACCTGGCTGACGCCGATCGCCTTCGCCGCGGCCCGCTGCTCGGCCTCGCGGAGGCCGGGCATCTCGTCCCGCGGGGTGTTGTCGAAGCCGCCGGCGTCGCCCCGGGTCACCAGCACGTACGCCACCTGGATGCCCTCGTCGACCCAGCGGGCCACGGTGGCGGCGCTGCCGAAGTCGACGTCGTCGGGGTGGGCGAACACGCAGAGGACCTTCTTGACGTCCTCGATCGGCGGTGCGGACGGTGGAAAGCTCATATCCGCCAGCATAGGCCGCACGATCATGACCCGGCCGGGCGTGGCGAAAGCCGGGCGTACGCGATCGCGGTGGACACCGCCAGGACCAGGCAGCAGCCGAGGGCCACGAGCGAACTGGTGGCGAAGAGCACCGAGCCGAGGAGCGAGGCGCCGAGCGCCAGCCCCATCTGCATCGCCGTCGACAGCACGCCGCCGGCCAGGCCGGCCCGGTCGGCGGGCAGCCCCGACAGGACGAACCCGATCGCGGGGGACAGCACCATCGCCCAGCCCACGCCGACGACCACCAGTGGGATGGCCGCCACGACGACGTTCAGGTGATCGGCGTACTGGACGACGGCGGCGAACGCCACGATCCCGAGGCCGAAGACGAGCGCGCCGGTGATCAGGACGCGCACGCCGTACCGGCTGACCCAGCGGCCGACCCGCAGCGAGATCCAGAGGAACGTGATCGCGCACGGTCCCATCGCCAGCCCGGCGGCCATCGGCCCGAACCCGTGCCCCATCTGCAGGGTGACCGCGACGGTGAACAGGAATCCGCCGATGAGCGTGGCGAACAGCAGGATCGCCAGCAGCGCGCGCCGGGCCAGGCGCAGGCTCAGCAGGCTCGGCGGCAACAGCGGGTTTCCGCCGCGCCGCTCCTGCCGGCCCTGGGTCCAGAAGAAGGTCACCGCGGCGGGCACGACCGCGGCCAGGCTCAGCCACGTCCACAATGGCCATTCCTCGGTACGCCCAAGGGTGATCGGGAGCAGGAGAAGTGCGATGGTGGCGGCCAGCAGCAGCGCGCCCCACAGGTCGACCCGCGCCGCCCGGGGAGCCCGGGTCTCGGGGACGAACCGCCGGCCGAGCACGACGGCGGCGATGCCGACGGGCACGTTGATCAGGAACAGCGGCCGCCAGGAGAGCCCGGCGACGTCCCAGGCGAGCAGCGCGCCGCCGAGGATCTGGCCGACCGCGCCGGCGAGCCCGGCCATCGAGCCGAACAGGCCGAGCGCCTTCTGCCGGTCGGCGCCCTCGAAACCGGCCTGGATCGAGGCCAGCACCTGGGGGAACAGCAGCGCGGCGCCCAGTCCTTGCAGGATGCGGAACGCGATGAGCGCGCCGGCGGTCGGGGCCAGCCCGCAGGCGGCCGAGGCGACGGTGAACGCGGACATGCCGATGAGCAGCATTCGCTTGCGGCCGAAGCGGTCGCCGAGGCGGCCGCCGGCCACCAGCGTGCAGGCGTACGCGACGCCGTAACCGGACACGGTCAGCTCCAGTGCTGCCGGACCGGCGTTGAGCGTACGGCCGATGGTCGGGAGGGCGACGTTGACGATGAAGGCGTCGAGGATGGGCAGGAAAGCGCCGAGCAACAGGATCGGCAGCGCCCGCCACGGAGCCGCCGGCCGGGTGGTGGCGGTGGCGGCGGGAAGCGTCGCAGTGGTCATACGATCACCCTGGTACGCGCTCAAGCCTGGTACCTAGAGCCCACTGATACTGTTACTGAGTGAACCAGGCTAGGGATGAACAGCGGCGACAGGCACTAGGAGAGTTCATTCGATCCCGCCGTGAGCGCACCACCCCGGAAATGGTGGGGCTACCGGACGGACTGCGGCGGCGTACGCCCGGCCTGCGCCGCGAAGAGGTCGCGATGCTGTCCGGCATCGGTGTGACCTGGTACACCTGGCTGGAGCAGGGCCGCTCGATCAACGTGTCGACGCAGGTGCTCGGTGCGGTGGCCCGGGTGCTGCGGATGGACGACGCCGAGCGGCAGCATCTGTTCGCCCTCGCCGAGCTGACCGAGCCGCACCCCGCTGCGCGGGAGCCGAAGGTCGGCCGGGCCGTGGAGCTGATGCTCCACCAGGTCGACCCCTATCCCGCCGTGGTCGTCGGACCTCGCTGGGAGATCCTCGCGTCGAACCATTCCTACATGGCGATGTTCGGCGACTATCGGAGCCTGCCGGACGAGTACCAGAACTCGCTGCTGCTCTTCTTCGCCAACCCGCGGATGCGGACGCTCGTCGGCGGCTGGGTGGAGACCGCCCCTCGCCTGGTCGCGAAGATGCGCGTGGCGATGGCGGCCGACGTCGGCGACCCGGGATGGCAGCGGCTGGTGAAGCTGGTGGAGGCGCATTCGCCGGAGTTCGCGGAGATCTGGCGGCGGCAGGAGGTCGCCAGCCTCGACGGCGTCCTCAAGACGTTGCGGCACGACGAGGCCGGCACGTTCCACGCCGAGGTCGTCCACTCCTACCTGGGTGACCAGCGGATGGTCCGGTTCAGCGTCTACACCCCGATCGACGACGCGGACCGGCAGGCCATGGCGCGGCTGGCGACGGCGACGCCCGAGGAGATCGTGTTGCCGAGGGCCAAGGAGCTCGCCTTCGTGTAGCGAGCGCCGAATTCGGGTACTCCATCGAGGACATCGAAGGAGGAACCGATGCTTGTCGCTGGTGTGGTGCTACTTCTCCTGGGATGGCTGCTGCACGTCGGAATCCTGCAGACGCTCGGCATCATCCTGCTGGTGGTGGGGGCCGTCCTCTACCTGCTCGGCGCGGTCGGCCGCCCCGTGGCCGGTCGTCGGCACTATTGGTAGACCCCCACATCCCCGATAGCGGACGGCGTCCTTCTGGGGACGCCGTCCGCGTTCTGTGTCAGGACTTCAGCAGGGCCAGGCCGGTCTCCGGGTCGTAGAAGCGCAGCGACGCCGGGTCGAAGCGCAGCCAGATCTGCTGCTCGGGGGCGGCCGTGAAGGTCGGCGGCGTGGACACCTTGAGCCGGTGCCCGTCCAGCAGCACGGTGAGCAGCATCGAGGCCCCGGTCGGCTCGACGACCTCGACCGTCGCCGGGACGGCGTCGCCGGTGCGCTCGGCGTCGACCGCGACCTTCTCCGCGCGTACGCCGACGAGCACTTTCGCCAAGCCGGGAACGGAGTCGGCGCCGAGGACCGCGACAAGGGCGGAGCCGGGCAGGAAGTTCATCGGCGGCGAGCCGAGGAAGCCGCCGACGAACTGATCGGACGGCGTGTCGTAGACCTCCAGCGGCGGGCCGAGCTGGGCGATGCGGCCGTCGCGCATGACCGCCACCCGGTCGCCGAGCGACATGGCCTCGGCCTGGTCGTGCGTGACGTAGAGGGTGGTGGTGCCGATCTCCCGGACGATCTTCTTGAGTTCGGCCCGGAACTGGAGGCGCAGCAGTGCATCCAGATTGGACAGCGGCTCGTCCATGAGCAGGACGCCCGAGTCCACCACGACCGCGCGGGCCACGGCGACCCGCTGCCGCTGCCCGCCGGACAACTGGGCCGGAAACCGGTCGAGCACCTCGGTCAGCTGCAACAACTCCGCGGCCTGGTCGACCCGGCGACGGATCTCGGCCGCGTCCACCTTGCGCATGGCCAGGCCGAAGCCGATGTTCTCGCGGACCTTCATGTGCGGGAAGATCGCGTACGACTGGAAGACCATGGAGATCCCCCGGTGGCGCGCGGACAGTCCGGTGACGTCCTTGTCTCCGATGTGGATAGTTCCCGCGTCGGGCGTCTCCAGTCCGGCGACCATCCGCAGCAGGGTGGTCTTGCCGCAGCCGCTCGGCCCCACGAGCACGAGGAACTCGCCGTCGGCGACCTCCAGCGAGACGTCGTCGGTGGCCCGCCGGGCCTGGCCCGGATAGGTCTTCACGAGATCGCTGATCGTGATCTTCATCGCAGCGTGGTCCCCCACATGTTGAGCAGGTAGCGGCGCATCACGGCGACGAACACGATCGCCGGCAGGACGAGCGCCAGGCCACCGGCGAAGCGGTACGCCAACGGCGAGTCGGACAGCGTGGTCAGCACGTGCGCGGGCAGTGTCCGTTGGTTGAGGGTGAGGATCGTCGCGCCCAGGACCTCGTTCCAGGACAGGACGAAGGTGAACATGGCGACCGCCGCGATGCCGGGCAGCGCCTGCGGCAGCACCACGCGGGCGAAGGCCCGCACCGGCGACGCCCCGAAGACCTGGGCCGCCTCCTCGTGCTCCCGGGGCACCCCGACGAAGACGGCCGCGGTGATGAGCACGGTCGTCGGCAGCGCCAGCGCGGTGTGCAACAGCGTCACGGCGTACGTCGTGTCGTAGAGGCCGGTCTGGAGGAAGATCCGGGCCAGCGGCACCGACAGGACGACGATCGGCAACGCCCGGGTCAGCAGCAGGAACAGCTGATACGGGTCGCGGCCGCGGAAGGCGTAACGGGCCAGGGCGTACCCGGCGGGGACGCCGACCAGCAGCGCGAGCACGACCGTGCTCAGCCCGACCATGAGGGAGTTCAGATAGCCGCCGACGACGCCGGTGGAGCCGAGGAACGTCGTGATGGTCTCGGCCGAGACATCGGTCGGCAGCAGCGACAACGGGAATCGGTCGAGCGATTCGCGGCTGGCGAAGGCGGCCAGCCCGATCAGATACAGCGGTACGCCGAAGAACGCGGTCACGGCGAGACAGGCGAGCTGCAGACCCCACGTACGCTTCACGGCTGCCCACCCGGCTCTCGGAGCGCCCGCAGATAGCCGAACGCGGCCAGCATCGACAGCGCGAGGATGACGAGCGCGATCGCGGTCGCCACGTTCGGATTCTGGAGCACGCTGTACCACTGATACGTCTCACCCACGAGCAGCGGCAGGTTGCGCCCGGTCAGCGCCTGCGCCACGGCGAAGGTCTCCAGCGCCAGGATCGTCCGCAGGATCAGCGCCACCTGGAGGCTCGGCCGCAACTGGGGCAGGATCACCTTGCGCAGCCGCTGCCAATAGCTCGCCCCGAAGACCGCGGCCGCCTCGTCGTAGTCCCGGGGAATGCTCTGCATCCCGGCCACCACGATGACGAAGACGAGTGAGGTCGACCGCCACAGCTCGGCCACCACCACCGCCAGGAACATCGTGACCGGATGCTGGTAACTGAGCCAGGCGTACCCGTCGATCTGAAGGTGAGCCAATGCGGAGTTGAGGTAGCCCCGATCCGTGAACACCGCGAGCCAGACGAGTCCCGCGGCCAGATCGCTGATCGCGAGCGGGATGACCCAGATGTAGAAGTAGACGCCCGCGAACCGCGGGCGGGCGCGGAGCAGTAGCGCCATCGCGATCGCGAGCGCGAACTGGAGTGGGATGAGCACCACGATGAGCAGCGCCGTGTTGCGCGTCGCCGGCCAGAAGTACGGGTCGTCGAGCATGCGCCGCACGTTGGCCAGGGTGAAGCCGCCGGGACCGGTGAGCGCCTGGCCGATGCCCGCTACCAGCGGCCAGGCGAACAGCGCCGTGAGGAAGATCAGCGAGGGCGCGATGAGCAAAAGCGGCCCGCGCGGCCTTACGCCGCCCGGCACGGCGACCCGGTGGGATCCGGCTTCCAGCAGGTCACCTTCAGCTCGTCGAGGATCCCGTTGAGCTTGGTCGCCTGCGCGTCCAGGGTCGCCTTCACCGGCTTGCCGTCGAGGCAGATCGCCTTGAACGTGTCCTTGAAGATCTGACTTACCTCGCCGTCCTTGGCGCCGAGCCCGACCGGCGGCAGCGAGACGATCGCACCGGTGGCGGACTGCTGGGCGGCGACCGCCTTGGCCTCCAGCCCGATCGCGGCCGGCAGGTCGCCCGGCAGATCGGCCTTCACCACGGGGAAGAACGCGTTCTGCCGCAACACCTCGGTCTGGACCGGCGGCGTGGTCAGCGTCCGGATGACCTCTTTGGCCTTGTCGGCGTCGGGCGCGCCCTTCGGGATGCCCAACCCGGCGATGACCAGCATGTAGCCCAGCCCCTTCGGGCCGCTCGGCGCGGGCACCATGAGCCACTCGTCTGGCTTGTCCTTCGGCGCGGTGGCGAGCCGGGCGACGTGGTCGAAGCCGACGAGCACCTCACCACGCTGCAACGGTTCCTGGACGAAGTCGTAGTTGGTCGACGCTGGCGCGGTCTGCCCCCAGAGCTCCTTCATGTACTCCCACGCCGTCACCGCCTCGGGGCTGCGGAACGTGGTGATCTGCCCGCCGGTGAAGCTCGGCAGCAGGAAACCCTGGAAGAACCGGTGATAGAGGCCCTTCGGCCCGGCGCCGAGCCCGAACACCGGCTTGCCGCCGTTGCCCGCCTTCGCCGCCGTCATCCAGCTCAAGAACTGGTCGTAGGTCAGCTTCTGCACGTCCGCCCCGGCGGGCAGCCACTGCAACGCCTTCTTGTTGACCGCCAGCATGTAGGTGGCCTGCATCCACGGGATGTACTTCGTCGTGGTCCCGCCGAGCTTGCCCAGCTCGATCAGGTCCGCGGCGAACCCGCGGTCCGTGAGGGAACCGGCCAGGTCGTCCAGGTCCATCAGCTTGTCGCCGAGCGGCGCCAGGTCACCGTGCAGGCCGCCGACCAGGTTCACCTGCACCTTGCCGGCTTCCACCTGGGTACGCAGAGTGGTGGCGAAGGTGGAGTTGTCGACGGGGTTGTAGCCGACCTTGGCGCTGGTCACCTTGTCGGCGAGGATCTTCTCGAACCGCTGGCGCTCCTCGACCGGGGTGAACTGGGTCGAGAGGAAGTTCACCGAGCCCGCGCCACCGGCGCCGCTCGTGGAAACTCCGCCGCACGCGGCTAGCATCGGCGCTGCCAACGCGGCTTGAAGCAGCGCACGGCGGGTAGCTCTTGCCTCGTTGGTCATGGGACTCCCTAGGTCGGTCCGGCGGTCGCCGGTACCCTCATGGGGGTTTTGTCAAACGGGCTGACGCAAGTGTCCAAATCGTTCACATAGCTGTCAAGAGGTGAACACATGGCGGTCAGCGGACCCGGCCACCTGCTCGCCCTGATCCGTACGCGACCACACTGGACACGACGAGAACTGCTCGACGCCACGGGGATGTCGCGGCCGACGTTGTTGGAACGGCTCGCCCCGCTCTTCGCGGCCGGACTCGTCCACGAAGCCGGGCCGACTCGGTCCGAAGGCGGCCGCCCGGCCCAGCTCATCCGGTTCGACGACCGGTCGATGGTGGTCCTCACCTTCGACGTCGGGCATACCCGGGCTCGGGTCACCTACAGCGGCGTACACGGGCGGCCGTTGCGGTCGGCGTCGCTCGCGCTGGATCTGGGCTCGGTTTCGCCGGCCGACGTCGTGACGGCCTTGGCGGCAGCCGCCGGGGCAGGCGTCTCTCGGCGGGCGGCTTCGGGCTTGGGTTTGGCCGTGGGGGAACGCTTGATCGGGGTCGGAGTGGGACTGCCCGCGCCGATATCGCCCATGACCGGGCTGCCTGCTCCGTCCACAGTGCTGCCATCGTTTCCCGCTGCGCGAATGCGGCGGCTCTGGGACGTCCCCGTGGTGTTCGAGAACGACGCTCGCGCTTTCGCCTTGGGCGCGGCGCTGTCTCGCGCACCCGACGCCGACGGCGTACTGCTGGGAGTGAAGTGGTCCAGCGGGATCGGGGCCGGCGTCGTGGTGGACGGCCGATGCCTCACCGGGGCCGACGGGGCGGCCGGCGACATCGGGCACATCCGCGTCGACCCGGCCGGTCCACTGTGCCGGTGCGGGCGACGCGGCTGCCTCGCGGCCTTCGCCGCCGGGTACGCCCTCCAGGGCGCCTCGCCGGTGGCCGCCGCTCACCGGGTCGGTGAGGTGCTCGCTTCGCTGATCGCGCTGGTGAATCCGCGTACGCTCGTGCTGGGGGGCTCGATCGGAGCCCAGCCGGAGGTCGTATCCACAGTGGATGAAGTGGTGCGCGCCGTGGCGATGCCGCACAGCGTCGGGGAGCTGCGCGTGGTGGCTTCGCCGCCGGAGGAGGAAGCGGCGACGGCCGGACTCGTGGAACTCGTCGTACGCCGAGTGCTGTCGCCCGACGCCGTCGACGCGCTCACCGCGCCTGCTGCGTGATCAACGGAAGTTTCGTGGGGTCATAGCCCCGCGAAAACTCCGCTGATCATGACGTGCCGGCGTGGATCCGCAGCACCTCGTCAATCGTGTCCGCCTCATCGGCGCGTTTGTCGTCTCGGTATCGCAGTACGCGAGCGAACCGCAGCGCCACCCCACCGGGATACCGCGGACTGGTCTGCACTCCGTCGAAGGCCACCTCGACGACCTGCTCCGGGCGTACGGTGACGACCCAGTCGCCGCGCTCGACGGCCAGCTCCAGGAACCGCTCCGTCTGCCAGCGCAGCATCTCGTCGGTGAGACCCTTGAACGTCTTGCCCAGCATCACGAATCCCCCGGTACGCGGATCGCGCGCACCGAGATGAAGGTTCGACAGCAGCCCAGTACGCCGGCCGTGGCCCCACTCGACGGCCAGCACGACGAGATCGAGGGTGTGCCGGGGCTTCACCTTCACCCACGCGCCACCCCGCCGGCCCACGTCGTACGCCGCGTCGACGGCCTTGACGACCAGCCCTTCGTTGCCGGCTTTGACCGCGGCGGCGAAGTACGCCTCCGCCTCCTCGGTCGACGTGACCACCTGCCGGTCGATCAGCAGTTCTGCCGGCACCAGGGAAGCGAGCGCGGCCCAGCGCCGGTGCCCTGGCTCGTCGAGGTAATCGTGGCCGTCGGCGTGCAGCACGTCGAAGAACTTCGCCACCAATCCGCCGGGCGCGCCCGACCGGGTCGCGGCGAGCGACGCCGTGATCTGGAACGGATGTGCTCGCCCCTGCTCGTCGAGGGCCAGCGCCTCCCCGTCGAGCACCAGGTCGCGAGCGGGCAGCGAGCGGACGGCGGCCACGATCTCCGGCAGCCGGGCGGTCAGGTCGTCGAGACTGCGGCTGAAGACGGCCACCTCGTCGCCCGCCTTGTGCACCTGGATGCGTACGCCGTCGAGCTTGACGTCGGCCATCGCGGGCACGCCCGTGACGGTCAGCGCCTCGTCGACCCCGGACGCCGACTGGGCCAGCATCGGGGCGAGTGGACGGCCGACGGCCAGCGTGAACTCGCCGAGCGCGGCGGCGCCACCCCGCAACGCGGTCGCGGCGACGACCGCGAGGTCCCCGCTGAGGAGCAGCGCACGGCGTACCGCCGCTGCCGGAACATCCGCGGCCTGCGCGATGGCGTCAGCCAGGACCCCCGCGAGAGCCCCCTGCCGCACCTCACCGGTGAACAACCCGCGGAGCAGTTTCTGCTCGGGGGCGGTCGCCGCCCCGAACAGCGCCTGGACCTCGTCCTTGCGCCGGGCCTGCGAGCCGGGGCCGCTGATCCCGGCGAGCCGGTCGACGGTGGCCGCGACCTGCCCGACCGTCAGTGTCGCGACGTCGGCGGGCGGCGGCGCGGCCTGGAGCGAAGCCCACCCCACCCCCGTCGTACGCTGCCGCAGCTCACCGGCGAGGAACGCGGCGCCCGCCGCAGCCTCCTCGGCGGAGAACCCGCGCAACGTCTTCGCCAGCAACTCGATCTTGGCCTTGCGGGCGGACGTCGCCCCGACCGCCTCCGACGTCGCGGCCACCTCTGCGAACAGCACGTCCCCATGGTGTCACCGGCGTACGACACCCGCCCCGGAATCGATCAGGGCGCGCGGTCAGGCGAGCGAGGCGAGCAGGGAGCGTTCGCGACCGGAGCTGAGCCCGGCGCGCCGATCCCGGTCGAGCCCCAGCGACCGCTCCCAAGCGAGTACGTCGGCGAGGAACTCAGCCCGCGGCCGATGCGTCAGCCCCGCAGCGAGCGCAGCGGCGCCGGTTCGGGTGGACCACCCGGCGTAGTCGGCGTCGACGAGCCACATCGCGAGCGACTCCGGCCCCATGTACTCCTTGACGTCCTGCGCCAGCAGCCATTCGGCCGGGGCGGCGACGACCGGCCCGGTGTGCCCGCCGACCTGGCGGCACAGCTCGATCCACTCCCCGAACGGCACGATCGGCCCGACCGTGTCGAACACTCCGGGCGTACCGGATCCGCCGAGGTCGAGCAGCCACGAGGCCAGGTCGCGGACGTCGACGACCTGTGTCGCCACGTCCGGAGTGTCCGGCACCAGCAGCGGCTCCTCCGCCGCCCGAGCCGCCCGCGCGACCCAGTACCCCGCCCGATCACTACGATCCCCGGGCCCGCCGATCAGCCCCGCGCGGGCGATCACCAGCCGATCCCCGAGCGCCGCCTGCGACGCCTCCTCACACGCGACCTTCGCCTCGCCGTACAGCTCCTGCTCGACGACGTCCAGCTCGGTCGCCGCCCGCAACGGGAACGACTCGTCCGCGCCGGGCGTACCGAACGACGCGTAGGCGTTGCCCGACGACACGTAAGTCCAATGCTTGGCCCGGTCCGCCAGCGCGTCCAGCGCGCCGCGAACCATTCCGGGCTGCCACGACACCTCCAGCACCGCGTCCCACTCCCGGTCCGCGACGGCGTCATACGCCCCCGGCTCGTTCCGGTCCGCCACGACCAGCGTCGTACCCTCGGCCACCGCGCCGCTCTCGCCACGCGCCAGACACGTCACCCGATGCCCACGGGCCACCGCCTGGCTCGCGTACTCCCGGCCCAGAAAGGCCGTGCCGCCCAGAACAAGGATCTCCATGCGGCCCACTCAACACCCCACCAACTGGTACGCCCAAGGCAGTTCGCCGACAGCGCAAGGTCGGTCGGCCGATACCATCTCCGGTCATGAGCCAGCCGTTGCCGTATCGCGTACTCACCGGACCGGACGACTCCGCGTTCTGCGAGCGGGTGAGCGCGGCCCTGGCCGACGGCTACCGGCTGCACGGATCCCCGGCGCTGACGTTCAACGGCGACCGGGTCATCGTCGCCCAGGCGATCACGTACCCACCCGGCGATCCCGCGATCGTCGCCGATTACGACGACCAGTGGCCGGCACGTGCGCAGTCGCTCATCGGCAGACTGACCGGCGCTCTCGGCCCGCAGGCGTTGCGGATCGAGCACATCGGCAGCACCGCGATCCCGGGAATGGCCGCGAAGGACCTCCTCGACCTCCAGATCAGCGTCGCCGACCTCGACGCCGCCGCCGACGCGTTCGACGGGCCGTTGGGCGGGCTCGGCTTCGGGCGTACGCCGGTCAACCGGGATCACGTGCCGGCCGGCAGCGACGACGACCCGGCGCGCTGGGCGAAGCGGTTCTGGCACCGGCGCGGCCACCCGGACGGCCCCGTGAACCTCCACGTACGCCTAGCGGGCTCGCCGAACGAACGCGTCGCACTGTTGTTCCGCGACTGGTTCCGGGCACACCCGTCCGCAGTTCCGGCGTACGCCCAGTTCAAGCGAGTGCTTGCCGACAACGTGGCCGACCGGATCGCGTACACGGATGTGAAGGACCCGGTCGTGGACCTGGTCATCGGCGTGGCGGAGGAGTGGGCCGCCGAAACCGCCTGGCGCCCCTAAGCCGCCCAGCCGACGAGGTCGAGGAGGTCGGGCAGGTCGTCCACGGAGTGGTCCGGCACGTGCTCGTCCGGGTCGGCCCGGTGCTGCGCCGCCTCGGGATGCGCTGCGTTCGTGACCAGCACCGGCCGCATCCCGGCGTCGTGAGCGCCCCGAAGTTCCCGGCCGCCGCCATCACCGACGTACCAGCAGTCTGCCGCTGAGACGCCGAGCCGGGTGGCGGCGGCCTCGTAGAGCGACGGGTCGGGTTTGCGGACGCGTTCGCGCCAGCTGAACACGGGGGCGTCGATCAGCGGCGCGAACGGGTTGTTCGGCCAGTCTTCGACGAGTTCGCTGCTGCAGTCGCTCATCAGCGCGAGCCGGAAACCGCGTTCCCGCAACGCGGTCAGCGTCTTCACCGCGTCCGGGCGGGGACGCTGGGTATGCCGAGCGCCGGCCACCTGAACGCGGACGGCTTCGGCGAGCACGTCTTCGGACGGGGTCACTCCGCAGCGACCGGCGATGGCGGACAGTGTCGACCGGGTGTCGCCGTACGCGCCGACGATCCGCTCCCGGAAGGTGTCGACCATCGCGGCCCAGAACACCTCGCCGTCGATGCCCAGCACTTCCCCCGTACGCGAGTACAGCGCGCGGCGTTCGCTCTCGCCGGCCGGGTTCGACAGGGTGCCGTAGTAGTCGAAGACGATCGCGCGCATGCGCCATGGTCCCACAGCGTCCGTCAGCTGCAGATCACGGTTACGCATGCCAAAACCGCCTGAGGTTCCCTGGGTAACCGTGATCTGCAGCCGTCGCTGGACGGCGAAACGGGTCAGCCGCCGAGCAGGGTGCGTACGCGCTTGTCGCCGACCGCCAGCAGCAGAGTAGGCAGCCGGGGGCCGGTCTCCCGGCTGACCAGCAGGCGGTAGAGCAGGGCGAAGAACGTCCGCTGGGCGACCTTCAGCTCGGGCGTCGGCTTGACGTCCATCGGCAGGCCGAGCAGCTGCTTCGGTACGCCGTACACGAGCGTGGTCAGGCCGTCGAGCGACCAGTTGTCGTCCAGACCGGCCACCAGCAGGCGCAGCGATTCGCGCTGGGGCTCGTCGAGCGAGTCCAGCAGCTCCGCGTCCGGCTCGTCCCGGACGATCGTCCGCTCCTCCGGGGTGAGCTGGGTGTTCACCCAGCGATCGGCGCAGTCCAGGCGGGGCCGGGCCGCGTCGAGCGACTCGATCGGGTTCGCCGGGTCGAGGTCGCGCAGGATCCGCAGGGTCTGCTCGTCGTGGCCGGTGGTCACGTCGACGATCGAGGCCAGCGTCCGGTAGGTGAACGGGCGCGGGGTCAACGGCAGGTTTCCGGCGCTGGCCGTGCGGACGGCCCGGTCGTACGCGAGTCCGTCGGCCGGCGTGGCGGTCCCGTCGGCCACCTTGCGGGAGGTCGCGTCCCACTCGTCGTAGAGGCGGTGGATCTCCTGGTCGAACGCGACCGTGAAGGCCTGGTTCGGCCGGCGGCGGGCGTACAGCCAGCGCAGGACCGGGGCCTCCATGATCCGCAGCGCGTCGGCGGCCGTCGGTACGCCGCCCTTCGAGCTGCTCATCTTGGCCATGCCGGAGATGCCGACGAAGGCGTACATCGGCCCGATCGGCGGGTCGGCGTCGAAGACCTCGCGGACGAGCTGCGTACCCACGACGAACGAGGAGCCGGGCGAGGAGTGGTCGACGCCGGACGGCTCGAAGTCCACGCCCTCGTACGCCCAGCGCATCGGCCAGTCGACCTTCCAGACCAGCTTGCCCCGGTTGAACTGGGACAGCAGGACGGTCTCACCGTGCCCGCACTGGCAGGTGTAGGTCAGCTCGGTCGTGTCGTCGTCGTACGCCGTGACGGTGGTCAGATCGCGGTCGCACGCCGAGCAGTACGGCTTGTAGGGGAAGTAGCCCGCGGCGGTGCCGCCGTCCTCCTCGCTCGCGGCGCCGGAGCCTTCGGCCTGCTCCCGCTCGTTCTCGTCGGCCGAGTCGGCGAGGGAGTCGACGGCTGCCTTCTTCTTCGTCCGGTACCGGCCGAGAACGGCGTCGATCTTCTCGCGCTCGCGCATGGCCAGCAGGATCTGCTCCCGGTACGCCCCCGAGGTGTACATCTCGGTCTGGCTGATCTCGCGTACCTCGATGCCCATCTCGGCGAGGGCGGCCTTCATCGGGGCCTTGAAGTGCTCCGCCCACGACGCGTACGCACTCCCAGGCGGGGCCGGGACGGCGGACAGCGGCTTGCCGATGTGCTGTTCCCAGGCGGGGTCGATGCCGTGCGGCACCTTCCGCAACCGGTCGAAGTCGTCCCATGAGAGCACGTGTACGCAGTCGTGGCCCCGGCGGCGGATCTCGTCGGCGACCAGGTGCGGGGTCATCACCTCACGCAGGTTGCCGAGGTGGACCGGGCCGGAGGGGCTGAGCCCGGACGCGCAGACGATCGGCTTCTGGGAGCCACGCTTGGAGTGCGCGGCGATCACCTCGTCGGCGAAACGGGACACCCAGTCGGCTTCGGTCGTGCTTTGCGTCATTCGTCCGGTCCTTCTCCTCCGTAAACGCTGCCGCTCCATTCTTCCTGATGGGCTAGGCGGACCGCACACGGGTTAGCCTGCGGGCCGCCACGGTCACACTGCGGACCGCACACGGGTCAGCCGGCGGGCCGCCACGGTCACACTGCGGACCGCACACGGGTTAGCCGGCGGGCGGCCACGGTCACACCGCCGACCCGCACGCGGGTCGGCGTGCGGGCACGGCAGCTCGGTTCGGTCGGGCAGGGTCACATCTCGGCGCGGAGCTGGTCGGCGCGCTGCGCCACCTCGGCGAGGATCCGATGGGCGGTGGCCAGGTCGGCCGGGTCGAGGTCGCCGAAGACCTGCCGGGTGGCCGGGCTGGTCAGCTCGGTCAGCCGAGTCAGGGCGGCCGATCCGGCGGCGGTGATCCGGGCCGGTCCAGCGCCTCGGGCGGTGCCCTCGGCCAGGCCGGCCTGCTCCAGTCCGGCCAGCAGCTTGGCGGCCCCGGCCGGGGTCAGGTCGAGCTGCCGCTGGGCGGCGAGGAAGTCGTGCAGGACCGCGGGGTCCTCATACGGACCGCGGACGGCGAGCACCCGCAGCGTGATGAATTCGTTGGCGGTGGCGTCGGCTCCGGAGAGCATCGTGTCGAGCAGGGCACGCAGCGCGCCCTGGGCCTCGGCGATGTCCTGACCGGTCAGCGTCGGCGTGGATGAGGTCATGATTCCTCCTGTCCGGTGCGTCGCCCCGAGGTGGGCGCCGGATCAGGGTTCTCGGTCGAATCTTGCCTCATGATTCGACCCGGAACCCTGATCCAGCGCCGAAGCGTCCGGGTCGGGGCGGCGCGGATTGCGTGGGCGGATCACGTGGCAGGTCCTCCGAGGAGAGCTCGGAGGGTGCGGATGAGTTCCCGGTTGCGCTCGGAGCTGGACCCGCCGATGGGCGCGGTCAGTTCGTCCTGGAGGGCATGCACGATCTTCACCGCCGCCAGGAGGACTTCCGTGCCGTGGTCGGTCAGGCCGAGCTGCCGAGCCCGGGTGTCGGCCGGGTGTGCGTCGCGGGTCACCAGGCCGGCGCTCTCCAGGCTCCGGATGAGCTTGGAGACGTAGATCGGTTCGAGCCCGGCGGCGTCGGCGAGCTCCCGTTGGCTGGGCTGCTGCCCGGCCCGGGTGAGCCCGTAGAGCGAGCCGAGCAAGGCGTACTGCGCGTGGGTGAGACCCAGCGGTGCGATCGCCCGGTCCACGGCCGTCCGCCACCTCGTGGTGACTTGCCAGAGGAGTCGTCCGGTCGCGGTGTCGTCGTACGCCATGCCAGATAATGTACATGGCAACTATAGCCATGGCAACTAAACGCCGCGCGACGTCTGACCACCGTGAAGACGACGTCAACGGAAAGAAGAAACGCGCCATGTGCCAACGACGTGAAGCCCTTACATCGACCTATTGCTAAATGGAAAGGTTTACAGGACACTCTCATTCACCTCCAGTCGGAGGGCCGTCGAGAGGAGTCCATGATGGACCGTCCTGGCCGCCGCCGCGTTGTCGCGGGGTTCCTTCTCACGGCTGTGATGTTGCTGGTCACAGCCACTCCGCA